>CAJCIF010000018.1 GCA_903970355.1 Actinomycetota bacterium | reverse complement strand
CTTAGTATGAACGCTGTAAGTTTTATGGTTACTATCGAGTACAGCCTCCACAACATAAGCTTGATTACTGACCGCTCCAAATTCAATAAATGTAATAGCTCCGCTCGCATCGCGTCCTATCGTTGGTATGCATCCTGCGTGGTAGTCGAGGGCCGCGTGTGCCTCCAAGTCGCGTGCCACCATATTTAGGATGGCCGGATCCTTTGCGGCTTTGTTGAGTTCTGTTTGAACAGCTGCCGCATCTTCGGGTTTGCCGGTTTCTTCCGCATAGCCAGCCAGCTCAATTAGTTTCTCAGCTGTGCCATTGATGGGAAATGCTTTTGCAACATATTGTCCGTGAGACAGCAAAATGAGGGCATGAGGACGGTTCATTTGCAGCGGATCATCATCTGCAAGACCATTATAGCCTCTCGGCATGGGTGCAAAATCGACCGACTCAGGTTTTCCAGATGCGTCTAAACAGACGTTGACTTGCGGTGCTCGAGAGCCTCTGGAACCTCCAAGCATTTTGCCAATCGTGTGTAGCATTGCCGGATCTTTTAGCAGTTTGTTGAATTCGTCAGCTAGGGGCTGTGCCGATTGGTTATTTTCAATTACATCTGTCGCCATCTTATCTAGTGCACGTATTTCTTTCACCGGATCAATTGCAACATGTGAATCCTTGTGCCCGTTGTCCATTTCCTTAGCTCTCCTTACTCATGCAGCGATTTTGATCGCCTACTTGCGATATTACAGTTCACCATCTTGCATGGTGTTTTGGAGTTGTTAAAAACACCTATGACGAATGTAACGGCTTAGGAGATGACTTTTTGCATGCCACTAAAAATGGTGCCTCGCAGCACATCCCTGGGTGAGGATTTGATCACGATCCTTGCACCACACTTAAGTATCCTTGCATATTCAATCAGTTGCTTTAGACGAGATTGTCTTCGTTCTGAGCAACCAAAATAAAAACAATCCTACGTTGAGGCAAACAGCGGAGGTGATAATAATTGTCGATGCTGATGGATAACTGTTTAGTAAATCGACCGCCTCTGCGGCAAATGCTAGGCTGGTAGCGAGGGCTGCAGGCAATTTTGGAATCTGCTCTCCCAAACACTTAACGGTGAACCATCCAATGTATAAGCAAGCCACGGCGATTATATACCAACCTTCAAATTGAGGATCCGTGCTGCTGTTGAGAGCTGGCAAACCGAGAGATGCGTCAGTAGCAATGAAAAATGCTGCTAATAATAGAATCGCTAATCTCATCCGCCGTTCTCTCACCGTTGGTATTTTTGGAAACAATAACCCTTATTCAATCAATGGTCAAGGAACTAGCGGCACCAGACCGACTAAGGTTAGCAATCAACTCACGTTCCGGATTCTAATATTGATTGTACAGTTTAACGTAGGCAATTTCGTCGTCCATGTGAGTCAGCATTTCAGAGCCACATTAGGCACTGCACGTTAACAGCTGTACCTACATTTCCGACCTTGCCCTTGTGCCACTCTACAAGTGGGCCAATTGCTCTGAAAAAATTTGGTTGCTCAAAACCGAGCCCCTCCAGCAGACCGTGTACGTATGAGTAGGTGGAAGCAAAGCATTCTAATCGCTTGTTGAAGTGTAATGTCGTCACGTGCCGTATAAGGCTGCCCAACTCTTCCAAAGATGAGTAGATGCAACCGTCGAGGCACATCGCATTCTCTCGCCTCGGACGAAGCCAGAGCGCAGCGGATAACCGACCGTTCTCTCTGCGGAACCCATAAACCAATGTTTCCGGCTGCGACAAGATTGTTCTTATCCAGTGTTGTCGTGTGATTCCAAAAATTCGTTCGTCAAGTTCGATCAGCTCTTGAGCCGAATCCGCGTCCAACTGGTAAACGTTGGTCTGGCTGACGGGACATAAATTTTGTATTTCTTGATCGTGAGGTTCGCGGCGCAAGAGCGTAAAGGATGTATTGGTCTTCTTAAAACCAACAATGCTCATGATGCGGGCTGAGTCGTTTGTGGTATGCACCACATATGATATCATACCGTTTTTAGCAAGGTGTTTCATGGTCTTCATATAAAGAGGGCGTGCCACTCCCAGTCGCCGAAACTCGGGTGCAACAATCATCATATCCAGATAGCCAATTTTGCCAAAAGAATGGGTGGTGAAGAAACCTGCCAACTTGCCATCTTGATAGGCAACATTGGAACAACCTCCGGGTTGGGCATGAGAAAGTTCAAAGTCACTTCGAAGAAAAGGCCATTCTTCCTGCAATACTAATTTTTCAACAGCGGCAAAGTCACGTGAGAAATCAAAGGGGATTATTTCGGTTTGGGAGCGAGATAAGATGCCCATGGTTATTACCTTGCAATTTTCACTTCAGAGTTCACCTTGAAATAAGGCGTAAGGTCACGATTACTTTCGAGATAGTTGTCTAATAACGATTTCAATTGAGTAACCATTGGTTGGTAGTCTTTCATTGTTTGTTCATCTATTGGAACATCAGAAAGTTGTTGTTCGTTCTGATGCATGATTTCCCAGGCTTGGCGCTGCATTTCTTGATAAGAAGGAGACAGTATTCCCCACACGTTTGTATCGGCCAAGCCGTAATCGGCTTTTGCATTTTCGTGAAAATGCCTTCGGGCATCTATTTCCTGCAGTCTTTGCACAAGGGCAATCGCTTGTGGGTGATTGAACGACATGTAAACCAGCTGGTTATCACGCTCAAGAGCGTTACGAAGCTCGTGTACGAAACTCTCATAACCAGCAAACACGTCACCATCGAAACGATGTTGCTCCAGCGCATTAACGGTTGTGAGTGCAGCACGATATGCGGTTGCAGTGCCACCAGTAAGGCCCGGAGAAATAAGAGGATCAACAAAGAAAGCTGCATCGCCAATTAGCAACCAACCGTCACCTGCAACACGGCGAGCACAGCCTCTGAATGCTAGTCTCTGCATGAAGGTCTGTCCGGTCTGGTAATGATCTTCGATCTGCTCAGCACCATCTAATAATTGGCGAATTGCAGGGTACTTACGTTTGTAGTGCTCGAATGCTTCTCGCACATCATCTTTGAGCCAGCGGTCGCGATCGCTGCGTAAGACTAATCCAATGCTCACAATGTTCTCATACGGGCATCCAAAGTCTTCACTTAACTGTGTTCTGCTGGGGATGCTTCTCGGCGAGCCAAGACAGGCGTCTAGTCCACGCGTGAAGTTGCTATTGGGCGATTGTTGCCAGGACACAATAGGGATGTACCATAGCCAGCCTTCGCGCAGGCACAGATGCTGCGTATACTGATCCCGTGGAAACATCGCCCGGTGCGGCCAATTTAAACTAGCCAGAGGGCGCACGGATCTAAAATAGGTCCAGCCGGCACTCGTTTGAAATGGCAATCCATCCGCATTCCATAGACCGAATTCTCGTGCCAATAGACCAGCCGGACCACTAGCATCCACCACGAGTGGTGCCCGCGCCTGATACTCTCTGTTGCCTATAGTGTAGTTGATAGCATTGCCGTGGTCACTAAAGGTGGAGCTCTTCACATCCGCAACCGCGCCCTGCAAAACTTCGATACCCATTCTGCGCGCATTTGCCAACAACAGACTATCCAGTGCGCGACGTTCAACTTGGTACGTTTCATCAAACGTTTCCAAAATATACTCTTCCGACTCAACAATACTTTGCAGATTTCGATCTACAGACAAGAAGCCAAGCCCGTTTTTAGGGTAGAAAAGAGTGCGCATCGCTTCCGGATGAATGCCAATGGTCTTTAGCGCCTTGCAAAAGCCGGACAACGTACTCTCACCAATTTTGTGCCCCGGATCAGAATGCCTTTCGATTATGAGAATCTTGGTCGCCGGTCTTTGCATTTTTACAAAACAAGAATAGACACAAGCTAGCGGCCCGCCACCTAATACGATGACGTCGACATTTTTCGCAGCTAATTCAGTAACTTGTAGCGAAGCCGCAGCTGACTTCTGGCTTTCTTTCGTTTGTATCAGTTGGTTCATCCACTGAAAAGTGGTATCGGCGCCAGGCATTCTTGTAAGTACAGGGAGAACACCAACAAACTTACTCACCTTATCGATCAATTCGAAGGTGTTGGCAGAGTCACTAGATTTATCATGCATCCAATATAGAAGCACAGCGAGATTGAGAAACCAAAGCAGTCGCGCAACATTACCGCAATGTTGTTTGGCGATACTGCCGGCGCGAATAACGAGCTCTTCGAGAAGTGCTTGATTAATACTACGCGTGGTATCGCTGTCAGAGCTGAGTGGAGAAACAGCAGAGTTGGGATCCACAGCTTCTTTCATAAGGGCTATAAATGCGCTTTTGTGCGGTTTCAACAACGATATTTTTGTTGACATGTATTTTGAGAAATTCTGTGTCAGAGATTTATCACCATCGTCAACCAATCTGAAATTATCGATCGTTTTCCTGTTGATTTCGGCATAGAGAAAGTGAACGATTTCCTCTTTCGACTTGAAATAAAAGTACAACGAACTTACACCCATATTCATGCGTCTTGCCAGCTCACGCATCGTGGCCTGCTCGAAGCCTTTTTCCATCCAGAGCGCTCTTGCAGTTTCAACTATTTTTTCTCGAGTGGATTCTGTACTTGTCATTTTTTGCAATGCCTCACGATGCCAAAGAAACAGGGGTCTTTTTCTCCACATAACGCTTCAGGTTCTCGTTCGGGGCTATAGAATGTGGAGGGTTTTCGAAAATCGGTAAGAACGGAAAAGCACAATGGAAAAGACAAGCCAATTCCATCACTTTCCAACGCAGGTAATCTTCTCTCTTTTGGGGAATGGCTTTTAAACTGACAAAGCGACGTAAAATTGCCAAACAGAAATCGGTGTAGTGGAAAACCTCCTTCCTCCGCATCGAATCGAATAGGGCTCGAGCATTTGATGCGCCGACAAGCTGAACGACTGCCCTGTGTGTATAAACTGCATGAAAAACTTCATCGGGAATAATAGTCTCGATATTTGAGCAGAGCTCGTACATCTTCAATTCACGAGCCGCTGTAAGCAGAGCGTACAAGTCTGATATGCTGCGCAGTTCCAATGTGTGGAGAAATGACATGTATCGGGCGGATTCCTCTGAAGTAAAAGGAAGACCCGATTGGCCCTTTCGAACTATGTCTGGGACCATCTTATTAAGCGAATACCAACCAAGATCTTCGATTTCTGACAGCTTTTCAGGTTGAGCTCCCTCTTGCAAAAGAAGTTGGCGAAAAATTTCTGCATGGCGCGTTTCATCAGCAAGATGTCGGTCGAGTAAACGGCAAAGCGGTGAGGCTAAATGCGCTATAAACACACCATTCGGATGCAGCTCCACGTAAGCTTCGCCCGCATAGTACAAACTCCATAGATAGCGACGACACTCAGAGTTTTTTAGAATGTCCTTGAACCACGCCACTTTTAGCCTGAAGGAGAACGTGTTCGGATCAACTAGACATCGTTTGGTGGTGGCAATATGCTCTGCGGTGCATAGAAGCCTCAAGGATGTACTCAGGTAGCCGGAGTCCAAGGTGCTGCCACGCTCCTTGTACTCATCTTTCAGTATTCGTCTCAATTTCGGCAACATGTGAAATGGAACGAAGGAAAACAAATGATGCTCCAGGTGATAGTTCACGTTTGACCAAAGGCACTCTAGGAGCGGATGTGTCTTCATAGCACGTGTGTTTAACCAGCTTGAACCTCTGGGCAATCCGTGGTGCTCACAGATACTGCGAAAGGCATTTGTCGCTGCCAAACTAGTTATAATCGGGCAGATGACATAAATCAGGTAGGCACGTGCGCCAATCAAAACCAAAATTGCCAGGTGCATTGTTGCCGCCAGAATTAGATCGATTGCTATGGTCTTACGGTTAGCATATTTGGTGTCGAACCTTAGCGCCCAGAAGTTGAAGCCAAAATAGCCGAGGATTGGCACGAATAAATACAACCAACCAGGCGGATTCCGGCCAAAAAGGCTCAAGACCGACAATTCCGGATCCTGATCGGTATGTGCCAACCGGTGATGTGTGAGATGGAACGCGCGATATGCAGTTCCCGAAATTCCTACCAAGGCATGGTTAAACCAATTGAAGAACTCATTAATTGAGCGCTTTCGACAAATTAGTCCATGGACTCCTTCATGTCCGTGCACCATCAAATCGTGCATCGGTATTGCCCCTATGAATCCGACGGCAATAACCGTCAGAAATGGGTTGTTTACCAATTCCGAGATCCAAGTAGCAGTTAGCCAGAGGGCCAAATCTCGAATAATATTGGGAATCGAGCGGTAACGTACTCTAGCGAGGTCTGCAATCTCGTAAAGAAGCGCCTGGTTGCCTCTTAGGTATCTTGGCGAGTCCATTGCCGCCCTCCTATCGAACACGTTCTATATAATAGAACATGTTCGATTAAATTGCAATCATGCCTATTTATTCGGAGCTGAATGCTTCGCTTTCCTCAAACTCATCCACATTTGGATAATTGAAAAAATCACGTCAAGTCTAGCAACGGCTGGCTAACGAGATGCCACTGCATACGCCATCATTTTTGAATACCGTAGTGACCAAAAAGACGGAACAATTAGATGCGCAAAGGCGAAGGCGCGGACATATTGCCCGCGCCCTCTGAAAAGCGATGTACCCTTACGGTACCATTGCTGCCATTACCTCCTTTTAAAAAGTACGTCAGCTTGCTTCCCATCGCATTCGTGAATGCGGACCTCGTCAAACTCAAAACATTGGCACCCTTTCTACTATCCTGGTCTGATCTTCCAGCCTAGCTAAGGTTTGTTGTGCTCTGTGTGCCACATAAGGATGAGGGTCTCCAACCAGCATACTCAACACGCTTTTATCGATGTTGTGATTCTCTGCAAGCGCGTACCTAACGTCTGGATTTTCATCAGTTGCTAGGAGTGCCTGCACTTCTATTGGAGTTGTCTCGTGGTCATCTCCAATATCTATACGAGTTTGTGTGTCATAGGTTCCCATAGCAAGTTTGTTCAAGATGTCGGTCTTCTTAAGTTGAGTAATAGGATTGTTGCTCTTCTCGTTGAGCCACCACAAAATGGGGTCGCCAGCATGATAGCAATCTATTATTGGATCATCTGTCGTTAAATTATCTATAGGAAGAAGCGAAACCGACAATGGCGGATTTTCTTCAACTAAAAGCATCTTAAGTCACCAGTGTGCCTGTAGTATTACCAGATCTAAGTGAAATAAAAGCTGCTTTCGGGATGCCTAAAAATATGCCGCTAGTTTCAAACCTTATCTTTTTGCAGCATAGCATGGTTAAGCCCTCAATGCTTGTAAACCTCAGTCAGTATCAGTATTACCGCAGACGAGTGCCTACTGCGGTTTGCCACCGTATTTAGTGAAACTTGCCCTTCTCACCTAAATAATCTAGTGGTCAACGGACGCCGAAATATTCTTTTAGAGATTTCTGCATCTTTTATTCGTTGGGTTCGTCCAAACAAAATTAGCGGCAGGCTTAGGTAAAGTCTGCCATATGCATCTTCTGGAGGATATCATGAAGAAAGAAATCGCACTGGCTCTGTTCGCTGCCATCGCTTTCTCCGGCTCAGTTGCTGGAGCTTTTGCGAAGGATGCTGAAACTCGTTTGGAAGAGTCCGCTGACCAAGAACGCAAATCCGATATTCAAGAATCGAAAGCTGTCCGAAGTGCTGAAAAGGGAAATGTGGATGCAGCAGAACATCATGCTGCTCAAGCAGCAAGACATAACGCTAAGGCTGCCGAACACGAAGCACAAGCTGCCGATAAATTACGATAATCAGCTCGCCAATTTCATAGCGCCTCCCACCTCATTCAGTTGAAAAAACTAATGGAGGTGGTGAGGCAGTACGAAACTTGCGATGCGGAAAATCGATTCAGGATATTTCCCGAAGGAAATGAATTGCGGCGCATTTCCGAAATTATTGAAGTAGTTAAAGGGGGCATTTCCGAATGTAAATACCCCACCTGAGGAAGGAACACCGTCGTCATAAACGGTAGCCACAATTCTGTCGCCGCTAAAATTAAGTCGCGTTCCATTCGCAAGCAAAACGTAATTTCCCAAACTGGCTGGATTAATAGTGAACGTGCCGATCATGTTGGTATTGAGTGGATTATTACCGAACGCGTAATTGTAAATCGCATTTCGATCGTATGTAAAAGGCGCTGAAAAGGTAGTTTGATAATAGTCTGTGCCGTAAAGATTGCCACCCACGACGGGGGAACTCAGAATTTGAGTACCGAGTGTGTGTCCAGCTGCTATGGAGTTCTCGGCCAATGAATGAAATTGGTTCTGAGCAGCGGAGAAGTGAGTACTAACTCCTAACCCCGCGGTGCCACCATGCCCTTTGACCCTGAAACTGATTGGTGACAAAGAATTCGTAAGAGTGGAAGGCACAGTTGCCGTGCCCATTCCCATTTTGGACAATGGATTACTGCCGAAGGCCAAAACAAAATTGGGGAATGAGTCGAAAGTTGTTGTCGATCCACCAAATGACTGGTACAAAGTGCCATTGAGTTGTCCAGAATTAATTACAGCACGCTGAATTTGCTGGGTAACTCCAAGGTTGATACCAGCGCTGGTGATTAGTTTCGCTTGCGATGCGTATGCACTAGCGGAGCCTGAAAGCCCAGCTAATCGATTAGTGAAACCCAGACGGCTTGTCTTTGGCAGTCCGATAAGTACTCCATGAGCACGTGCTGGTCCGCAAAACAGAAGAACGGTTCCTGCTAACAACAAAGAACGCAGCTTAATCACGAGCATTCCTCCAGAAGAAAAAGATGCAAGAGGAATATATCATGTTGACAAGTTGATGAAAATTCAGGCGGTTTCGTTCTTAACTGCGACCATTCCCGCCGGTGGAATGCATATCGTGCAACGTGAACTTGTTGGAATGATTCGATTTCATGTAAATTGACCGTTCCTTGGGATGAATGTGTTTGACGAGCTTATGCGAAATCGCTACGCCATCTGCGTGAGATAAAGCTTCCTGAAACGTTTGAAAAAGATGCTCCAGTCCGTTGTATCTAACGCTCCATTGTCCATCAGCGGGTGTAAAAGCTTCCATAGTGACCTTCCTTCTAGAACGCTGCAAACATCGTCCACACCAGAATCTTGACGCAGAGCTTTTTGGAATTGTTTCAAGCGTAGGTATCTGCGATGGTTAACTCAATTGCTGGATGTATGCCAGTTGTTCGAATGCCATACTTCTATCCTCTAAACAGGCAAGAAATTTTGAGGAAGAAGTTATGCGTTTGACCTTCGTCGAGCACATCCACGTTCATGGACTAAGAGCATTTAAGTCTGATCTCTCCCTGGCATTATCAGTCCTCATCGCTTCAGCATGGCTCGTAGATGAACTATCTCAACACCATCAGATTGATGTTCTCGGTGCTGTAACCATTGTCAGTTTCATTTTGCTTTTTCTTTTAGAACGCTCGCACGGCAAAGAAATGAAAGCGATCCATTTGAAGTTGGATGAGCTCTTAGCTGCTCAAGTCGGAGCAAGCAATCGTTTAATTCGTGCAGAAGATGCTTCTGAAGTATCTCTCGATCATGCTCAAGCAGCCCTTCATGTTCTTGCAGCACAAAAGGCTCCACACGAAGTGGTATCAATTGAAAATACCAACTTCTTTGACGAATTCGAACTTTGTGCCTGAAACATTTGACGACTCTATTTAGAGGATATAACGATCAGAAAGCGCCATTATGGTGGATAATTTCAGATCTGGCGATGAAGCTCGCCAAGTCTTTGACTGAACCGCCGAGAAAGGCCGATAGCTTCTACCCTATAGCTTCTGTTTTGGAGGTCTAATCATGGGTAGTAATCAGTTATCTGTGTCAAAGAATTCTTACTCAGGAACTGTATTGCAAATCTATGTCGACGAGCTTGCAAAGGCTGATAATTTGTCGCTCCATAACTGGATTATGCAAAGGGCACATCAGCACGGGTTGCTATCAGCATATATCTTTCGTGCTAATGAAGGTTTTGGTGTAAGTCGCGTAATCAAAACCACAAAGATTGTCGATTTAGCAAGCAATCTTCCGGTATTAATCGTTGTGATAGACAGCGTAGAAAAAATCGAGGCCTTCAAAGAGGAAATTTCTGCAAAAGTCAAAGAAGGATTGGTATTTTCCTTTCCCATTGAACTAGATGTATTCGGCAAGAAAAATAGCTAGTCAACTTTTCATAGTTGAGTAGTGATGGCCTTAAGGGCTAGAACACCGATGTGATATTCAACTGAGGAATCAATGAGGCGCACTCTTGCCTCATTCAATTGACGTTCACGTTCTGCAATCAGGAAGACAGTGCTGTCACCCATAGCGAATCGCTGTCTTTCCCCTTGATAAACTTGCTCGGCCTTTGTTACCTGGACCTCTAACGCTGAGAATTTATCAAAGGCAAGGTTAATCGCTGAGATAGCATCATAGACCTCGTTTCTTATGCGTTGAGCTTCTGCTTGCCTATCCTGTGCCAGTTTGTCGAGCTTTAATTTCGCAGCCTGTTCCTTTCCACGAGCAGCCCTCATATAAAGCGGTTGACTGAAAGTTAATTGCCCTCTATATGTGTAGCCAATGCCATTCAAACCAGTGTCATAACCTTGAGTAAGGACGCCATTGAGTGCAGGAAGCATCTGGTTTTTTGCAAGCTTTAGTTGTACCTGAGCAATTTTGGTCTGCACATCAATTGCCTTTAGTTCCGGTCGGGAAGCGAGTGCCCTGGTCACCATTAATTCAGTTTCTAAACTTGAGTAAGCAAAAGGTTTGGGCAATGCGGGGACGTTCTCTTCTGTAGCTAAAGGAAGAGGGATGCCACCCATATCAAAAAGAAATGTTGACAATCTAAATGAATAGCGCTGGAAGTCCCTGACAGTTTGAGCAACATCAGCATTGCGCCTCTGTACGTCTTCTTCTGCTTCGGTTACATATATTTTTGCTAGATCTCCATTTGATTCTTGTTGAGAGCTAATCCTTGCAACGAAGGTTGATAACTCCTGGATTTGCCTTGAGACATCAGCCTTTTGTTTACTACCAACCCAGCTCCAAAAAGTGGTGCCAGCGCGTAAGAGCGTGTCCAGGCGTGTAAGGAAAAATGTTTGTGCCGCAAGTTGTTCACCAAACTTTGCCTCCTTTAGAGCTACGGATTGCTCGTTATAAATTAGGCCTCTTAATAGCGGGATAAACAAACCAGCTGAATATTCGCCTCCTTCCCCTGTTTCTATGTAAGGAGACTCGGCACTATTGGGGTTGTACCTGAATTGTCCAAAAGCCCTTATCCCGTTACTAAATGGCAGTTCGATTTTAGGATAATTAAAAAGTACCTCTTTCCATTCACCGACGTGAGAAGTGTTCTGCATTCTCGTATATCCGCTTTCATCTGAGAGCAAAGGATCAAACGCACCCTGTTTCTCAAGCCTGTTTGCACTTGCGATCATTTGCTGATCCGCTGCACTTTTGAGTCCGGGGAAATAAGAATCGACCGCTTTTAGATATATCTCCAAAGTGAGTTTATCCTTTCCGATAATCACAGACCGTGCCTGTCCCAACGGATTTACTTGAGCTAAATGAAGCGGCGTCATAGAGCTGGGTCCGTCATTGGCGCATGATGAAGAAGCCGCATAAAAAAACGAAAGGAACACCCAGCAATTCCAGAAGGTGAATTTTTGAACGAGATCAATTTCCAGAATGCGCACTGTTCGTAGACTCGCTATCGCCTGTTGGGCTGTCCGTATCGGGAGATGGAACGGTGGGCTGAAACCCGTTAAATTGTCGCCAGATTTCATACCAGAGTGGAACGTTCTTCAATAAAACCCAACCGGTTGCTTTGGCACCAGGTCTGAGGTATTTGACTGAGGGCCAGGGCTCTTCCTTTTTTGCACCGATGGCTGCTTTGTCTGGAACTACGATGATTCGATAGAAATGTTTTCCATCATCCACAGCGTCGATTACTGAAATGCGACCAGCAAAAGTGCCCACAGCAACTGAAGGCCAGCCTACAAACTGCAGTGATGGCCAACCTGATATGGCAAGTCGCACTGGATTTCCGACTGACAGAAGCGGTGCATCATAATCCCGAATCATTATCGCTGCTGCCCTATCTTCTGTTGCCGGCACAATTGTTGCTAGAGGCATACCGGCATTAACTGTTTCTCCGGTGCCGACACGGTTTAGTCTCACTACTCTGCCAGCGGCCGATGCCCTTATAGCCCTTTGTTGTACTCTTTCCGACATGTTCTCTATGTCGATTTCCAGTTTTTGAATATCAGCTGAAGTGCTGGCAATAACCTGGTCTGCTTCAGAAAGTGATGCTTTTATAGCGTCAACAGATCCTCCGGTATCTGCCTTTACTTTTTTGAATTCAAGAGAGGAAATGTCCGCATCTTTTTTTACAACATCGTAGGCAGATTTCGTTCTTTGTAATTCCGTTTTTGCTCTTACATTCTCCAATTGAGCGACTTGTTGATCGCGTTGAGAACGCAATCCTTTTTCGTAGAGTGAGCTAATTCGGTCCAACTGCCATTGGGACGTTTTGACATTTTGCTCTGCTACTTCAACAGATTGTTGTGCTGCATACAGTCTGTCTTGAGCTTGTCCTATTCGTTCTTCAGCGGCAGGCATAGCGTTTTGTCTTGATTCGGTCACGTCCCCTAACTGATTCTTGAGTGACTGAACCCGTGCTTCGGCTGCAGTTCGTTTCGCTATGAGCGAATTTTTCTGAGATATTAAAGTTTTGAGTTGATTGCGATCTAGAAATCTAGGATCGATATCCGAAAGTTCTGCAATCAATTGCCCCTCGGTAACTAGCTGGCCGTCGACGACATACCATTGCAGGAGGCGCCCTGAAATCTGCGCCTCGATTGTTTGAGGCCTTTGCATAGGAGCGAAAACAATTATTTCGCCTGAACCGACCACAGATTGACGCCAGGGCACAAACATAAGAAGTATGCTCCAAACGAATAAGGACACTAAAAGAAGCACTCCTAAAATTTTAGGGAGCTTTCCTGTCTTGACCATTTCGAGTGAACGAAACTCAGTCACTTCTTTGGAAAGTGATTGCTCAAGCACTTCGCGATTCAATTCAAATTGAGTATTCATGTTGTTTGACATATTCATCTTTTGAACCTGTTTTGATCGATACCACGTAGCAGCTGTACGAGTTGGGGAAATAAGTGTTCAAGCCGTCCATCGACTCTTTTGATCAATTCATGAGGAGTACCGGATTCGACGATCGTTCCTTGCGATAGAACAATAATGCGATTCGAAAGCATGATGCTGTCAGCGTCATGTGAAATATCAACTATGGTCCATGAATTGTCATCAGAATAAATGCTCTGCAAAATATCGAGCTTGGCTCTTTCTTCAATCGCAGTAAATGCTTCATCGAGAATAAGAAGCTGAGGGCGTTTTACGATGGCTCTCGCTAATAGAATTTTTTGAACCTGACCGCGCGATAGATTCCTTCCGCCGGTATTTAGAACTGTTTTCAAACCATCAGGAAGAAGCTGCAGCTCCTCATTGAATTGCACCACATTTAGTGCCCACATTATGTCGAAATGACTAATTTCAGGCCTTCCTAAACCTATGTTCTCAATCAGAGTTCCAGGGAAGATTTCATTAGCATCGCTCATTAGAGATACAGATCTGCGAAGACTCAGAAGATCTACGTCTCTAACATCAATACCATTGATTTGTACGATGCCGGAAGTAGGCTCAAGGAGCCCGCACAAGATTTCAGCAAGTGTTGTCTTGCCAGAACCATTGGGTCCAAACAAACTTATTCTTTCGCCTTGAGCAAGGCTTAAATCCAGCCCACGCAAAACATCATGTCCTTCTTTGTATGCGAAACGAAGGCCACGTATATCAACACGTGCTCCAGTGTTAGAGCGCGTCAGTACCGCACCACCTTTGCGCTCCAGTGGTAAGTCTTCAACATAGCCAATTTTATTTAAAGCCGAAAGGAGCTCGTAAATATTCTGCAGATTTCTGATGACACGCTCAAGACCAGGCAAAACCATGTTAACGATCAATAGGGACGCTACCAATTGCCCCATTGTCAGTTCTCGATGTATTACAAGATAACCGCCACAACCGAGTACGGCTGAACTTGCCAATGCTTGAAAGAAGAAAAGACCGCCAGCTTGTCGAAAGAGAACTTTGAAGTGTATACGTCGTAAATTGACATATTCAGTCAGAAGTTTATCTGTCTGTTCCAAGAGGAAGATAGGCGTTCCATTAGTCTTGATGCCCGTTTCGCAACGTGCAATTTCTTCAAGCCATTCAGCTATTTGAAATCGCTGGGTAGTTTCATTGCTTCTGGTTCTGAAACCTCCATAACCAAGCACAAAAACCTCAAAGAGAAAAAAGCCGATTACGATCAGGTCGAAAAGGAGAAGCCAGGGGCTGTAGACTGCAAGGAGGATTAAACCGATTATCACAGTAATAGCGGCGTTCGGCGCATCGAGTAGAAAGTTGAACCACCCCGATTGAACGGTGATTGTGTCAAAAAAGCGATTGACGAGTTCCGGCAAATATTCATTCGCCAGAGCAGTATGTTTAATGCGTGGAACGCGATAAGCAAGCCTAAGCGTTACACGTGCAAATGTTCGCTGTCGTATTTGTTCTACTATCCAAAGAGTCAAAAGCCTCAAAACTGCTACAAAGCAAAGACCTGATAAAACGATTCCGGCTATCACCGTTAGTGGTTGCAAAAACACTCCGGCTGCAATGGTGTTTACTACGATTTGAGTGGCTAGAGGAATTGAAAGCGAAAACAGTCCACTGAAAAAGGTATAGATGACAATCAGTATGAGATCGCTGCGATCCTCAAATATCATCTGCCTGAGCCGTTTATGCGCCGAAGTCGGCTTTACGGGCCGCTCCACGGTTCCAGGTGGATATAGAATTTTGACAATATTGTCAAGCGCGTTCATGAGTCAACTGCTTGCTCCTGTATCAAGGAACAAACACGAGCTTGATTAAAGCGCCAAACAAAAAAGCCTACCTGCGTCACCAATTTCACTGACTATGCTCCTGATCGTATTTTGATCAGGAGTCATCAGCCCAATGGGCGGTTATAAGGTAGACTCCATTACCTCCTTCAACTTTACATGTTCAGGGCACAAACGTCCATAGTTTCTTCTTTCGGGCCTCTAATTTTTCATAAACCGGACTTTAAGATGTCCTCGGTTTTAGCAGGTTGGTCTTTCAACACGCGGTCTGCGCTAATGAAATCATCCGATCGAACGACTGGGCTCATCTGAAGTGTTTGTCCCACAGATCCCCTTGGGATCTCAAAGCGAAAAGTGTTGCTCAAGACCTGACTGTTTAGAATTTGAAAATTGGACCTTTGTTCGTTGAGAGACTCGACCAGGCGTTTTGTTATTGCTGGCTGTTCGAATTCGGCCTGCTCTAAGCTTGGAACGCTTCTTTGTGTAAGTCCGACTCCAGATAATGGACCTGTTCCAGCCAAACCAAAACCGCCTGAGGTGTTACCTAATCCGAATTCGGGACCATTAGGATATAAACGACCAAAACCTAATGTCTCGAGACTCTCCGCTCTTGGCCAAAAAACACCCGGGCTGCTATTTGGAATGCCCAGAAAAATACTATTGTTGGACTGTTGAGCAAACGAAGTTCCGACGAAAAGATTTATAGCTATGGCACCAGTTAGGACTAATTGAAAATTTTGCATGCAACAATCATACATGCAGATGATGAAGCGAAGACGAATCATTTAGGCGCCAGCTTTGCTGTTTCAAAAAGACTACGATTCTACGGACTGCGTGTACCACATGCAGCCATCTGGATACCGTAACTCCCAATCAAATACATTGCTGTGGTGACGCTGTGGAGTAATGCTGATATGCCTCTTTTTATGAGGGAACAGTTTGTTTACTTCATTAGCCAAAGCTTTAACCGCCTCTACTCCAGTTTTTCCGTCGTAACCTTGAAGATAGGCGTCTCGCAAGCAGGAGATCAGATTGCTGACGCCTTGAGGATCTTGGTGTGACGGTTCAGCATTGTCAGTTGAATAAGCAAACTTGTTCATTGACTCATAGAGAGTAGCGGCCGATCCCCCTGTTATGCTGAGAGATGGCAAATCCTGCGCATGCATCTCTTTAGCACCATTTTGGGCTAAGAATTTTCTATCCGGCTCACCCCAGGCGATCCCAGAAGCGGAGTGTGCAAAATCCAGTTCAGCGTTCACGTCCTGTCTGGCTTGTATTGCGTTAGCGCTTAAGTAATTCTCTAGGCTCATTTCCAAAATCCCCTGGTAAGTGCGTCAAGTCATTTTGAAAGTAACAGGAAGTTTTGGCTGGTAGTTGGCAATGAAAGAAGTGTTTATGCAGGCGCTAAAGGCTGTTGAGTCAATGTCACCGAGGTGTTATAAGGGTATTTTCGATGGCAAAGAAACTTGAAAATTGCATTCAAATGGGATCTGGTTTTAAAAATAGCGGTCGCTATGCAATTGGTGCTTGCTATAAATTTTGCTGGTGCAGTTGCTATGTGTTTGGCATCTACGGAGCAAACATCTCCGGACGTTCATCAGCTTTCAGCCAACAGATATGCAGAATTAGACTCATTGACAGCAGACGTTCTTAAAAAGGAGCTAGAGATTGAACGACTTAGTCTAAGATTTTTTCTCGAAGCCACACCTGCCAACAGATGGAAAGCTTGGCGATATTTTCTTTTCCAAGAGTCGAACGCTGCAGGAATAGAAGCTGGACTCCAGGTAGGAATAGTTGAACGTGCTCGCCAGCTCGCTCACCAAAAGGTGGGGCGCAGGGATTTGGAAGATTCTTTGATTCCACAAATGGTGGGACAGTTTGTTGGAGCGGCAGGTGATGGTGTCGAACTGACGCTCAATGCAATAAGAGCTTTCGAAACAAGAAGAAAGAAACTAGATGAGAAGAACGTACGGCGCGAGGTCTCGAAGCTTCAAGCAGAAATCGAAAAGGAACTGAACGAAAGGACCGAAATCTTGTCTCGTTCAACAAGCTTATCTCAGGCGGAACTTGGCATTTTTTCTGCAGAGCAAAAGGTTTTAGTCGATTTGCAAAGGCTAGCGCAGCTTCAATTTAATGATTATCGAAACACAGTACGGCGGCAAGAAGTCTCTCAAAACGTGTTCTATGTGCTTGACGCAGCAAAAAATTTGACGGGAGCGGCCGGCAACCTGGTGGGAATTGATCAACAATTCGATCAAAGACCAGCGCTCGGCGTGCCATCAAACGTACTAACCACCATATCTGGTGCATTGATAGCAGCAAATCCACTTTTGAGCAGATTGGCTGGTGTTGCAAGCGAACACCATCAGTACAGTCGAAAAGCGCATGATCCAATAAGGCAATCAGCCATCGATGCATTAAACAAGGATTTGATCGAACTAAAGAATCTGTGCCAACTTCATGAGCGGGATGTGCTTCAAATAGCAATGATAAATAGACTAGCGATTTACGATAACCACAATGAGAAGGATTCCGATTATGTCAAACAGCTTAAGCGGGAAAGGCAAAAAGCATACGGAGCTGCATTAAACCGTGTCTTTGTGGGGGGTTTCGTTGGAAGCGCAAAAATGAGTTTGGGCATTACAGGCATAATAGCAAGCGATCGCTTTCCCAAAAGTCCAGTGGGAGGAGCTCCTATGCTTTTAGGTGGAACCACGGCGTACGCTAGCGCAACGCTAGTCACGTTAGGTGATAACCTTACAATTGAGGTACAACGTGAGTTGCAATACCAGCACAACAAGAAGTTGCATCGGTTGCCCAGAGAAGTTCTTGAAGAGCAGATATCCAGGCTGGTTCAGCTCGAAACTCCTTTAAACAAATAGCTTTGTAGAAATGGATTTACCAGCGACCCCAAGCCTTGGCTTCTTCTCTCGACAAATGATGATCGTGATCGTGGTCAAAGCGATCGAATTCAGCGCGAAGTTCTTCGTCTGACAATCGCTTTTCTTCATGGTGCACTTTTTCCCAGTGTCTGCGAGCATCTCTCCACTCTTCCCAATTCCAGTTATGATCGCGATCATGATCATAGTGATCGTACCAATCCGCAAGAGCGGCTGGTGCATAATTAAGACCGAAAAGGACAACAGCAATTATTGGAATTTGTTTTTTCACAGTACCAGCCTCAACATTAACCCGTAAATTACAAGAGTAAATGTAGCACCATCTTCTACTTGAAAAGTTAATGGACGCGTGATGTATCAAAAAGGAAGTTCAGCTAGTCACCACCTATAGTGGCACACGGAATAGCTGTTTGCCCAAAAATTCACGTTCACATTGATGCGGTTAAGGATTCTAATTGTCATTCGTTTCCTGGATGACTTTTAGATAATGTCACCGTTTTGACCCGTTACCAACAATAGGATATATTGGCAAGTACTCAAGATTGTCTTTCCGGCCTG
This sequence comes from Actinomycetota bacterium, assembly GCA_903970355.1. Lineage (GTDB taxonomy): Bacteria > Cyanobacteriota > Vampirovibrionia > Obscuribacterales > Obscuribacteraceae > CAJCIF01. Next base: position 4,461 of record CAJCIF010000018.1, on the reverse strand, counting down.
CGGCACAGCCTGGAATCATGAGTGCACAAATTGGTAAACGGCAAACGGGTAAAACTAATGTCTACTAATTACAGCTCTAACCGGATTCAATACAAGGTAGCAATTTTTGCGCTCTTTTCGATGGCATCCATTAGCGTAAGCAATGCACAAGGCAACGGTTATGGACAGAACTCTGCTCCATACAACTACAGTCCGCCGGGCCCCGGGCAACAGGCTCCGGATGGTTCCTTTGTTTACGGACATCCCCCTGCCTGGCATCCTCAGAATTCGAATGGCACAACAATTATGAGCTTTCCAGGCGGAAACAATACACCTCCTTCGAATTACTCTTCGCCAAATCCAAACAACCATCCCGGCTACGTTAGTTCGCCGGCCTACAATGCACCTCCTAATCAAATGCACAACCGAATGACCTCGCCGCCTCCGCAAGGCAACGGCCCAACGGGAATGCAAGCAGAAATTGATCGAAACGTAGCCTCCATGAGAGCTCGTGGCATAATCGAAGACAGAATTAAAACCTACGTGGAAAGCATGCAAGCCAGTCCATACGCTGGTGGACACGGTAATTACCGCATGATTGCTCCAGGTGTAAAGATGTACATGAACGGTATGACACCAGGCCAAGCTCTAAGCAATGTCGAACATAATGGCGCCGTAAACAACACGATCTACACTGATGGTTTGCAACGAGAATGGTTAAGAACCCGTGAGGGAACGGCACCGCAGCTTTCGCACTGAGCTTCTTGCATCCGCGCACATTCAGGTTTTAACTATTGAGCAAGAAAACAAATCTGATTGGAAAAATGTGCACCATTTTTTCTTTGATTTTGCTTTCAAGCAGTCCCGTGTTAGCAGAAAAGCAGTTCGTGTCGGTGAATGTAACCGACTCGCATCCGGCAGCATCGGTTCGCACCTATTTGTCTACTCTGCGTAGCGCTATCGAAAACAATTGGTGTGAGTCTGCGCCACACAAAAATTCTTTATCGGTATATTTCGCAATCGATGCAGGTGGAAATTTGAAAGCCATGGAAATTAAGCAATCCAGCGGCATTCAAAGCGATGATAATGCTGCGCTTGAGGCAGTCTCCAAATGCTTTGTCTCTGGCAATGCCGTAAGTGAACTAAAGGGACCATTGAAACTAGATATTTCTTTCAAGCCATGCGAAGCAAATACGAATGAAGCGAATACGAATAATGAAAATGCGAACCAAGCAAATTCGAATGGACGTCCAGCGGTAGACAGCCAAACATCGATACGCTGGGAAAACGCAATGCAATCCGCTCATCTCTCTCCTCTTATTCAGCCTGATCCACAGCCAAGCAAAAGCGTCACCCTGCCTGCCGAAAAGGTTGACCAGCAAATACAACCGACAGAGGAACTATTGACGTTGCCTCAGGCACGGGAGTACGCGCTATTTCTGATTAATCGAGATCGTGCCACGGAAGGTCGTAAGCCAGTAAAACTTGATGAAGTGGCCTGCCGGGTGGCTCAATACCATTCAGATACTACGGCAAAACTGCAATTCAATTCGCACTGGCATCCGGATGGAAAGAAACCTGCACAGCGTTACTGTGATCTGGGTGGATTTGATTGTGATGCAGAAAATTCGCATGGCTGCGCTCCAAAACCAGGTTTCCTGTTCAGGGTTCCAGACAACCAGCAGTTTACGAAAAGCGAAATAGAATTCGAGGAACACGGGTTTTTCGACGAAATACCACCGAAAGACGGGCACCGCCGGAATATTCTAAATCCTGCTCGAACCCATGTTGGATTAGGGCTGACACTCATTGAACTACGATATCAAGGCAAAAGTAAGATCCTTCGACACGTCACGAGCAGCCAGGAATTTATAAACAGGTATGCTGAAAACTATTTTGAATCAGCTCGTAGTTTGCGTAGAGGAGTGACTTACGTTTTTTCGGGACAACTGGCTCCTGATGCAAGGATACATAGCGCGATACTATGTCGCGAAGATGCACCACAACCAATACCACAAAATATTTTGCAGGATCAAACGGAGCCAAAGTTTCATGGTTCGGTTGGCCCTGCGGTCGACGTTGTTCTTTCGGTTTTTCCAAGGCCAGAAACTCACACACCAGAAGCACGACTTTATACTCAAGGACAAACGTTTCGCTGTGAAATTACACCCGGTACGAACTGGCAGCCAGGTTTGTACTATTTGACCTTATGGGCAGTAATAAGCGGTGTTGGCCAAAGGCAACAACCGTTTTCAATGCGGACACTCCTATTGGAATAGAGGGAAAATTAACAGGTTGAGGGGCATGCCCAACTTGGTAATAACTCGGTAATATCTGCCAACTAAGCTATATCAGCAATTAGTTTGCGGAGAACCGGTCTTGATTGATTCAAGGACAGTTGCAACTCAAATCGAAAGTGAAGCAAAGGCTGCTATGCGAGGTGACGCAAAGGCTCTCGATCGGCTTCGTCAGGACCTTCACTCGTTAAACGAAGGACAATTGCGATCAGTTGCACCTATTTTAGAAACTGAGTTTGGCAAGAGTTCTAATAAGTTGATTGCAGGGGTGAATGTCGAACGAGATAAATCTGGAAATGTTACCGCCATCACTTTCGAGCCTGCATTACGAGATAGATTTCAGTATTCCGCACATTCTGTGCAAACTTCATTGGAAACGACCAATTTTGTAGACAACGCCGAACGAATATTCAAACAACTCGACCCGGATAATACTTACATCACGTTGAACGAACTGAGCGCGGCAGCATTAGACCCTCGCTTTAAAGGGGTTGACGCTCAAACGATCGATACTCTTATTTGCTTGGAACAGATAGATCATTCGCACGAGGCGGCACCCGCAAGATTTCCAGAAGGGATAACCAGGAAAGATTTAGAGCAAATTAGAGCCAACTGGAAAAGCTATCCGGAAATAGAAGCTGATATGAAGGCGGCCGAAGAGAACATGGCGAAAGAGAGAACCCTATTTGGCAGAAGAGGTATCACACCGGATGCGATAAAGCACGGCTTAGGGTTGGATTCCACACTTGAAGCACAACTTGCAGCGCTAGCAGAAAGAGACCCGCAAAAAATTAGGAGCATGATTAAAGACAACGGCAATAATACCTATTCAGTTAACTGGGGCGGAAGAACTTACAACATTGAACTGACAGATGCTGAAGTTGGATTGGGTAATCGAGTTAGTGATTCTGGCGTGTGGGCTAACGTTCTTGAGGCGGCTTGGATACGAAGGTTAGGGCTTGAGGGCGGTTCGGAACCAGGATTCCTGGCGACGGAACTCCCGGCGACTTTCATCATGGTGAAAAAAGCGCCGTCGGAAGTGGCAGATTTCCTGTCAAAAGCAATGAAAAAGAAAGTTCCATTAGTTGCTAGCCCGAGAGCTTTGATTGATGGCAAAACTGGTGATGGGTTCGATGCGCAAACTTACGCAGTACTTAACTTCGATCGCCTTGGTTCAGATGGCGGCACAGTGACTGTTTACAATTCGGGTGGAGTGCAGTCCGGTACACCCGCTGGCGAATTGCGAATGTCCCTGGAAACGTTCATGAAAAATTTCTCGAGTCTGGATTATCCGCTCGATCAATCAACATCGGATCTTTGGGAGCATCATGGTGGATCTAAGTAATGTTGTATTGAACATCGAGCGTGATGCAACAAATGCCATGCTTGGTGATGCAGCTGCCTTGCAAAAGTTGCGAGACGAGTTACAAAGCCTCAACAGCAAACAGCTGAAGAATATAGCGCCTATTCTTGATTCTTATTTCCACAAAAGTACAGGCCCAATGCAGGGCGGCGTAAGCATTGAAAAAGATGCTGCCGGAAATATTTCCGCCATTACGTTCGTGCCTAATGTGCAAGACCGAATACTAAGGCAAGAGCACTCTGTAAAGACGACCTTGGTGCCGGATGATATTCGCAATCCTGCAGATCAACTGTTCGACATTCTTGATAAAGACAAAAGCGGCATCGTCACATTAGAAGAACTGGGAGAGGCATCCTTAAACCCGAAATTCAAGGGAGTGCAAGCGCAGATGATAGCGCAGTTTATCCGGGCTACGGAAAAGGACCCGGAACACACTCCAATAGCCATGTTTCCCGACGGAGTGAAAAGACGAGAATTCGAGAGATACTACGGACTTTGGAAAAATTCCTTGCACCAATTGCCGGATCAATCCTACAACGACGTTTTATTCGGCAGGAAAGGAATTTCGATGGAAGCCATTAACCAGGGTCAAATCGGAGACTGTGGATTTGTTGCATGCGTTGCCGCTGTTGCAGTAACGCATCCTGAGCGCATCCGAAGCATGATTAAGGACAACAAAGATGGCACTTATACAGTGACTATAGGACCCAATGAGCAAATTACAGTGAACAGTCCTACAGATACTGAGCGAGCGATGAGTAATAGGAGTAACGACTTCGGAATTTGGCCTATCGTGTTAGAAAAGGCTTTTGCTAAGTGGAA
>CAJCIF010000017.1 GCA_903970355.1 Actinomycetota bacterium | reverse complement strand
TTGGCATGAACAACTGGATGGCCGATCCTTTCCCATACCCAACTAAAAAGCTCGATCGCGGCAAAATTTTGAGTGCTGAGGATTTAGAGAAACTCGGAAAGTTCGAGCGCTACAAAGATGTAGACGGAGATGGCATTCCATATCGCACTGTGCCTGGCACAAACCATCCGCTTGCTGCTTACTTCACACGTGGCAGTGGTCACACCGAAAAAGCTACCTATACGGAAAAACCGGAAGATTACGTCAATTTGATGGATCGTCTGGCGCGCAAATACAACACGGCCCGTAAGTATGTACCGGCACCAATTGTTGACACCGTGCCAAATGCAAGCGTGGGAATCATTGCGTTCGGTTCCACTGATTTTGCTATTTACGAAAGCAGAGATCAATTGAAAGTAGCGAATATTCCAACCAGTTACTTACGCATTCGCGCTTTGCCGTTTACGGACGAGTTGCGTACGTTTGTTGAGAAACACGAGCACGTTTATGTTGTTGAACAAAATCGCGATGGCCAATTGCGCGATCTCATTCGGCTGGAATTGCCTGATTTAGCGATGAAAATTCGCTCGATTAGACATTACGACGGACTGCCGATCGACGCCCGATTTGTCACCGATGCAATTATGGAACAAGAGAGGTAACAGGAAAAATGGTTCAGACACCATCAAAGGATAGTCCCGCTCCGCAGCCGGCAACGAATCGCATCGGCTTGACGCAGGCAGATTACAAAGGCTCGCCATCTACATTGTGTGATGGCTGTGGTCACGACGCTATTACGGCTCAAATTATCAAAGCCTTTTACGAAGTTGGTTTGGAGCCGCATCAAATTGCAAAATTGAGCGGTATCGGTTGTTCCAGCAAAACTCCCGCTTATTTTCTCAATCGCTCACACGGCTTCAATTCATGTCACGGACGCATGCCCTCCGTTGCTACCGGTGCCAATTTAGCCAATGACACTCTCACTTTAATTGGTGTCAGTGGTGATGGTGACACAGCCAGTATTGGACTTGGACAATTTTGTCATTTGATTCGCCGCAACGTTCCAATCATCTACATTATTGAAAATAACGGTGTCTATGGTTTGACCAAAGGACAATTTTCAGCAACAGCAGATTTCGGCAGCAAATTGAAAACAGGTGTGATCAACGATTTGCCACCAATCGATCTTTGCGGTTTGGCAATTGAATTAGGTTGTGGATTCGTCGCCCGATCGTTTGCCGGTGATCCAAAACAGTTGGTTGCCCTTCTGAAAGCGGCCGCATCTTTCAAGGGATCTGCGGTGCTCGATGTCATCAGTCCATGCGTAACCTTCAACAACCATGAGGGTTCCACAAAGAGCTACAAGTATGCAAAAGAAATGGAAACACCATTGCACGAGCTCGGATATATTCCATTCTACGAGCAAATCACGGTGGATTATGATCACGGCACTGAACAAGATGTTGAGTTGCACGATGGATCGCATTTGCGCTTGAAGAAGTTGGGACATGATTACGATGCTACGGATCGTCTCGGTGCCATCAACACAATTCAGCAAGCCAATATCGAAAAGAAATTCCTCACTGGGCTTCTTTATATCAATGAAAATAAACCCAGTTTTCCCGATCTCTTGCACCTCGTCGACAAACCACTCGCCGCTTTAACGGAAGCAGAAACAAGACCACCGAAAGAAGTCCTCGAACAGATCATGGCTTCTTATAAATAACAATCCGATTTCCAATGGGACTTTCAGTATTGAAACCTGATCGACTTGCCATCTGGAGTTCCATTCTGATTCTCCTCATTCTCACGATATGGGGATTGACTGGCAATTGCCCACTCCGTCCGGACGGAGACGAGTGGTTTTATGTCATGCCTGCTTTAAAAATGGCCCAATCCAACACGTTAAATCCCCTTTGGCTCTCACATCCGGCTTCTACCACCATATATCCACTGCTTTTTTATTTTCATTCTTTGAATGCCGTCTGTTTTCACGGCACACTCTTTACTTACGATCATGACTTGTACAACGTCATGTACGATCATATTTTTCTGCTTTGCTTTCTGCCGCGCTTTCTTGATGTCTTAGCCTTAGCGGGCTGTATCCCGCTTATTTACGGCATTGCAAAATACGTCTTTAGCAGAACCGCTGCGGTTTGTGCTTGCTTCATTTTTGCGATAACACCATTATTGATATCGCTGGCACAAATAGTTCGATCTGATTGTCCGGCAATTTTTTTCTCACTATTAGCAATCTATGCGATGTTGAAATTGCTTGAGAATCCTTCGCCCAGGAATCAAACTTTCGTTGGCATAGCAATTGGTTTGGCTTTAAGCAGCCGCTACAACACATTACCGCTTGTTCCTCTCTTGTTAGCCATAAACGCCAAAATAGTAATCGGTGAACGTAAAAAAGGATCTACGGAAATTAGACAGGCTGTACTCTTGGGCATAATGGGACTGGCTATTGCGTTTATAACGTTCGCCTGCACAACACCGTTTCTTTTTCTCGATTTTGCCACATTTAAAGCGAACATGGCCGCCGAAAGGGCCGATCTAGGACTTGGACGCGATGGTCTTTCGCCACCGCAAAACCTCGTTTACTACCTCACACATGGCATCGAAAATATAACCGACAGGAATGTGCCGTTCCTGGCCATAATCGGATTTGCTTTGGCGTTTTTTAGCAGTAAGCGGTTTGAAGCGTGTTTGCTTGCCGCATTTGGATTGATGGTACTTTTCGGTACAAGCTTGCATCCTTCCCATGATGATCGCTGGATGATTCCCAACATTCCCATTCTCGTTCTGTTTGCATCCAATGCAATTGCGCGTTTTGCTTTCTTCATCGATAGGTGTGCACAGAAATTCTTTCGTCCCAAAATTGCCCTGGCGATCAGCGCCGCGACCGTCGTCGTTTTTTTAGCATTAATCAAAGCGGAAGCGTTCTATCTGGCTTGCATATTAAATACACAAAAAATGTACTTCGGTACCGAACCTCTTTTCTATAAGTGGGTTCAAGACCACATTCCAGCAGGAACTGCCATATGCAGCGTGGGTCCTTGGAATGGTCCCCATGAAGAGAGATATAACGTAAGAACTGTATTGAGTTGCCCGACATTTTTTGAGAGTTACAACCATGGCAGTTATATCTCTCCTGCAGAAGTCGCAAAATCAGGTTACGGTTACTTTATTTGCAGTGACGCAGCCTATCCTTCTTACTTTAAAGAGCCGGAACGTTACGCATTACACTGCCGATTTTTCAACGAGCTCTGGGCCAATTCAAAGGTCGTCATCCAATTTACCCCACAAAAGATAGCAACCGATTCGTGGTTTGAGACCCGTCAGTACGGTCCAACATATACACTGTATAAGTGGGGTGCGAATAGGTAGTTGAGATCAATGCCAACCAAAGGCCGCTGAGGGAAAAATGACTCGAACAAAATTGATCATTGCCTGTTCAATGGTGTTCACATTCTTCCTTGTAGTTTGGGGCATGACAGGCGATTGTCCGTTTGCCCCGGAAGGCGACGAACTCTATTGTGTTATTCCGGCGCTGAGAATGATTCAGGAAAACACTCTGAATCCACATTGGCTTGCACATCCAGCATCCACCACTATTTATCCCTTGTTTGCCTACTACAGTTTCCTCAATGCTGTCTTTTTTCATGGCACTTTAGTTGACAGCCATTCAAACCTTGATTCGGTCGTTTACGACCACATCTTACTGTTGTGCTACTTGCCACGCTACGTGAATGTCTTTTTCCTCATTGCTTGTATGCCATTCGTTTATCTAATGGCACGAGATATTTTTTCGCGTCGAGCCGGTCTCATTGCCCTATGCTTCTTGAGTATTTCGCCTCTCCTGGTTATGTACACGCAGGTAATTCGCTCGGAATGTCCGGCTTTGTTCTTTTCCATGGTGGCACTTTATTGCACCATGAAATATTATCGCGAGCCCATCTTAAAGTGGCAGTTGCTTGCTGCAATATCCATTGGTTTGGGGGCTTCCAGCCGTATAACTATGTTTGCGTTATTGCCCATACTTCTTGCTGCTAGTGCTCTTGTCGCATGGCACAATAGGAATAACGAGAATCGCAACCGCAATATCTTAAATGGCGTCATAGGGCCAATCTCAAGCGTAGTCACTTTTGCCATGACTACGCCTTACTTTTTTATTGATTTTGAAACCTTCAAACGGGATATGGCAGTCGAGAAAGCAGCCCATGGTCTTGGTTGCGACGGACTTTCCACACTTGGAAATTTTCAATTTTATTTAGGCGAGGCTATTCCGAGAGAGTTTGGCACTATTCCTGCCCTACTTGCCCTAATTGGAATTGTGGTGGCTTTGCAACGGCGCAATTTTTTCGCTGCTTTGCTTGTTCTTTTTATGATTGCGATTTTGGCGGGCACAAGTTTGCATCCCTTCCATTCCGATCGCTGGTTGGTAGCAATTACGCCGATATTAGCCATATTCGCTGCCGGAGCGATGGCGCAGATATCGTTCTTGATTGAAGGAGTTCTCACGAAGATTGGAAGCAAACTATCGGCGTTTATAACAGTTGTGGCATTGATTCTCTTTTCGCTTTTTCAATTGGAGTACGAGCGCTTCATTACCGTCTGTGCCAGAAATACAGTAAAAATTCACTACAGTACTGAGCCTGTTTTCTACAAGTGGGTATTCGAAAATGTGCCGAGAGACACCCCGATCTGCTTTGTGGGCGTCTGGAACGGTGGGCATAGGGAGCGCTACAAAATCAAAGATGTCTTGTGGGATCCGGCCTATTTCGATCAAGCTTTTGGTGTTGGCCAATATCGATCGCCGATGGATTTTTACAAGGAAGGATATAAGTATTTCGTTTGGACAGACATTCAAAGCCCGCTCTATTTTGCCGAGCCATACCACTATCCGCGTGAATGCAGATTCTATCGAGAGCTCCTTGAGAATGTTGAGTTGGTTAAACAAATCGAACCAGAGCAACTTACGGTTGGCGGATTGTTCAATATGAAACAGCGCGGACCAACGATCAGACTATATAAATTCGTGCCACACGAAAAACCACAGAGCTAGATGGTTTTTCGTGTGGCACCATACTCAATACCGTCATTTGGCTTCTTATGCCCAAACTATATATCGTTGTCAGGATGCTCGAAACAACTCGTAGATTTACGCCCGAACTTTCGTTAAAATGCAAGGGTTGGTGATCTTGCAGTTTTGATGGTCGAAATAAAAGGATAGGTGCTACTTGATGCGATTCACTCGTTCTAACATTTTATTAGCTGGTTTGCCATTGCTGGTTTCGGTGAGCTTGCTTGGCTGTGATTCGGCTTCCACTACCACTAAACCAGATGCCACAGCGCCTGAGGGAACCAAGCCTGCGGAGACAACCGCTCCACCTCTTGAAAATAAAGCTGATACGAGTAAACCGGTGTCAACTAACTACACGGCAGATGGCTATGCCGCAGCGAAAGCAAAAGATTTCAACAAATCAATAGAGTGCTTTCAAAAGGCAATTGATGCTCGCCATGGTCCAAATGACGATACACAAGCTCAACTGCATGCGAATTTGGCATGGGCTTATCTAAACGCCCAAAGTTGGGCTAAAGCGGAAGCAGAATATGCCAAGGCTCTAGAGATTGCGCCAGAGAAGAGTCCCAATCGAAAATTCTATGAGCGTGACAAGGCCTTTGCTCATGCTGCTTTGACGAAGCCGGCCCCAAAACCAGCCGCAAAACCAGCAGCGAAAAAATAACGCTGATTGAGTCTCACTCTTGCGGATTGTAGTCCTGGCTTGGCAATTTCCCGGTTGCCAAAGGTCTCAAGTCATATATCTCAATTGGAGTGACGCAGTCTGGAACTTGCTCGCCCAAGATATATGGGTTGTCCTTATGGGCCGAATAGAAAATTAATGGGGCATGCTTTCGCAAGTTCAAATAAAAGTTGCATTCCCGAGCATACTTCTTTGCTGCCTCGGGGTTCCACTGGTAGTACCTGCGGTTCCAAGTCTCCACAATCATGTATTCAAAGCCTTCTTTAGCGAGATCTTCAGGCATGTAATAGTTGTGAGGGCGCGGCGGCACAAAATCAGGACGCCAGATCCCTTCCGTAACATTGTAGTTGTCCTTTTCTGGCCACTGCCAACCACTGTCACAAGCAATTTTGGTGTGCGGCGGAATGTGTTCCTTGATAAAAGGAAATGCACGAGCAAGCGCGCTGATTCGTCCTTTCTGCCATTGGTCGTGCAACAAGCGTTTGAAAGGCACAAAATAAGCGAATGCAAGACAGCATGAAATCAATAGGGCTGCTAGCGCTTTGGCACGACGTGGAGGCAGGCTGTTAGTACAAA
>CAJCIF010000016.1 GCA_903970355.1 Actinomycetota bacterium | reverse complement strand
CGTCCATAAGAGGCTCTAGAGGAGTACCGGCCAACCGGGATTGCTCGGCATAGATTTTTTCGATTTCGGCAAGCTCCCTGAGCTGTGCCGTTACACTTTTCTGGGGCGGAGCATTCCAGTAGGAGTTGTGTTCCGCTCGATCTTCAAACAACGATGTCATTTTATTCTGGTTAGAAGTGGTGCCCTCTGCCGTCAGGACTTCTCCGTTATTTTCATCCGAATTCGCGGAAGCTAGGCTAGCACTCGGCTTATTACCGTTGAAGGCGAAGTTGTGTTTTGCTGCTTCGAGTATGTAGTCTGCGCTTAGATCTTTATTCGTGTTTCGCAAAAGGGCGGCATATTGCTGCGCTGTATAGGCAATTGCTCGCGTATCCTTGAGCACTTGCTTCCGCTCAATATCAACCGCTTCATCGAAAAGTGCGGTTGCTTCTACATATCTTTCTTCGTCTCGGTAGGTGGCCGCTAAATTAGTTTTGAGAAGAGCTAATCTGTCGTCTTCGATTTTTTCTTCTTTTGCTGCCTTTAGCGCATCTTCGAAATACTTGGCAGCACGAGCCAAGTTCCCGCGTTTATATGCCTGCGTACCCTTGCTGGAAAGGTATTGATAGCTAGTGTCACTGTGCGCAATACCAGCGGATTTGAGTACGGGCTCAGCCGCATCGCAACCGGCACTCCAGAAGAACCCAACAAGAAGAACTGCAAGTAATCGAACGCTCATCAAAGCTGTGTACCTAATTCCTGCTAGCTCAATTGTAGGACGAGTTTGTGTACACCGTGTAAATCGGGCGCCATTGCGCTAATTCCGCGAGCCTTAGTGTTCTCTTAATAATTCTTTTGATGCTTAACGTAGGTGATTTTCGATAGTACGAAGTATCCGTCCTTTTCCACCCATTCATCGAGATTATCTGAACCAGAGTTCCCCGTATTACCAATCTTCTACTTCGAAGCAACTAGGCATATTCGTGCCTCGGGAAAACTCTCTATCGGCTTCTCTCATGATTTGGGCAAAAACGGACGGTGCAACAGCGGATAAAACCGCATTTCCATTAACTACGAACTGAAGAGGGCAACATGGTTACAACCGACGAAGAAGCGAAAAGATCCGAACCTCCAGATATCTTCGCTTCGAAAATCACCACCATCCCGGCGGCGATCGACTCACATGCGATCAACGCCACCATCACGCTTCTAATACTTGGTTACTATTTCGTCCGATGGCACTCGTGACAGTACAAGAAACCAACCAGGAAACGTCTCGTAAACCGAACAACTGAGGACTAAACAATGAGCGAGTGTGACGAAATACAAAATCCAGAGCTGACGGCGCTTATCAATGAAGCGGATATCGCCTGTGCTCAAGCTACCAATATCTGTGAGGCAATCAAGGCAACTCCAAAGGTTCAGGCTGGACTTCTGGAATGCTGCGTCAAGGTGCGTAAGAAGATGGTGGAACTGCTGAACAAGCTGATCAAGTCCCATGATCACTTGTGCTCACATTGGCAATTCCCGAGGGCGACAGATGTGCTGCTAAACGGCCTCGCCGCTCTCAATGAAGCCTTCGCCATGATCATGGAGAAGATTCACGATCCGCGTGCAGATGACTTCAGGGCGAAAGCATCTGATATTCGGAAAGTGAATGCGAACCTTGGCGGTTACTATGTTTTGCGCCTGTTCCAAGGTTTCGGACTTGAACCACCAGATGTAGAAGTTGGAGCAACCTGACATGAGATAAGCCTAGGGGGTCGGGAGTGGCGTGTTCTTTTCCAAAAGACATGCCCTCCTCCCCCTGAGGTTTATTTCAAAAAAGAATGTTTCTATTATATGTTTTAGTATTTTGTCTGAAAATGAATACGCTCGAGAATTCCGTAGCGTATTCGGGTAAATTCGTGCGACCGGGCCGAGATCCCAACGCCTTTTAATAAGCGCTGACATTTTGGCCCGTCGCGATCTTCCGAAATTAGCTCAAATTTCGGAAGATCGCAAAAGAGACTTCTTCGAAGGTCTGTGGAGCTGCATTTACTCCTTTTGATGAAGATCCGCCGAAAAGGATCCGGGTTGAACGATGCCGAGAACCACATGCAAACCGAAGCCCAAAAGGTCACCCGGTAGATTGATGGAACCTGCGCTTCCTCGCTCGACAGGTGGAAGTTCGGGAGCACCATCCAAATCGGCCAGGACTTTGCGCATCCAGTCGGTGCCTTCAAAGAACACCTGGTTGAGCGGCGGTGCTGGCAAACCTTGTGCCCTGTAGAAAGCTTGGATTGCCTGGGTGGATTTTCTTCTTTGCTCCTCAGTTGCTGTGGCAAGGCGTTGTTGAAAAACTGCGAACTTGGGGAGATGCTTTCGCGGAACGGCAGCTTTCAGTTCGCTGTAGGCATCGAGGCATGCGCCATTGTGCCCACCGAAGATTTCGAACAACGCTTCAGTGAGAGTGCGAATGGCTTTAGCGTAGGTAGCTTCGCGTTTGCGGGTAATGTAGTTACGCACGATCTGCAGCAGCTTGTGCGACTTGGATTCCGTCAATGTTGCCGACGTAAATTGCTCGGTGGCATGGTGCAGCGTATCGATGGTTTCTTCCTCCGCACCGCTGGCCTGGTGATCCATCAAGTCGAGCACGTGATTCAAAAGCGCTTTCTGCGGTTCAGGTACATCTGCCAAAGCCTCCCGGCAAAGACGCCTCATTGCCGCTCGGTTTTCGAGTTGTTTGCGTAAAATTGCTTCGATCGGTGACAGTGCAGCTTCAGCCGTAACTGTTCCGACTCCAAGTCCTTCGAACGTCTCAAAGGCTTCTTCCATAAGTGGTTCCATTTTCGTTCTCCTAGATCTTCACCGCAACAAACAGCCCGGAACCGCAAGAATTCCAATAGTCGATACTGCTTTTGAATAGAGGATTCTTTCTGGGCGACTCTGATTGGTGAGGGGTTAAAGTGGTGCCTCCAAACTACTTGGGGAAAACGGGTAGATGCGAGCAAAGATTGTCAGCTTGTTAAGCAGCGGCAAAGCGCCAGGATTAGCTCATGCAGCTACTTTCCAAGCAGTTGTTGGGATTTGCCTGTTTTTCTTTATCAGAATTTTGTCGTATCAGACTTTGTGCCATTCCAAGTGGTACGGAATGCCTGGTTAGAATCGGCCAGTTGCCTTGTTACGGCGCAGGCAGGCTTGAGCACCACATATGGTGCCTCAGTTAACCATGTACAGATTGCCGTCCTGACTGCCTACACAGACTCCTGTCTTTGTTACAGCCGGTGAGCTTACAACAGGCCTTTGTGTTTTGAATCGCCACTTGATTGCCCCATTGCGGATGTCCAACGCATAGAGGTTACTGTCGGCACTGCCCACATACAAAAATCCACCTGCAATTGCCGGTGAAGAGGCAAGCAACGGAACAGGGCTATTTAATTGCGTTTTCCAGAGGATTTTGCCGCTGGCTGCTTCAAGACAGTACATTTTCAAATCATCATTGCCGGCATATATTCGACCGTTATCTCCAGCCGCCGATATTGAAAAACTCTCAGTTCCAGGTATTTTCCATTTCGGTTTGCCTGTCGCCAATTCGAATGCATAAAAGTTTTTGTCCCAGGAGCCAAAGTAAATTACGCCGTCAAGAACAAGCGGTGAAGCGAAGATTTTGTTTCCTGCTTTAAATTGCCAGCGAACCGTACCGTCTTTTGAGTTCAAGACAGCAAGCACTCCACTGTGAGACGTTACAACTACCACGCTTGGCAGAACAGCCGGGGAACTCGTTATGCGCCCACCTGATTGATACTTCCAAATCACATGCCCAGTATTCACATCTATCTTATAGAGAAAGCCATCCCAGCTCCCAACATAAACTGAAGTGTCCAGAATGACCGGTGCTGAGGAGATTCTGTCTTCTGCTGCAAAACTCCAGAGAATGGAGCCGTTGCTTGCATTCAGTTTGTAGAGCTTCTTGTCTTCGCACCCAATCACGATGTAGCCGTCTCCCACCGCAGCAGTAGACTTGACCTTATCTCCGAGTTTCGTGCGCCAGCGCATTTGACCAGTATGCTCATCAAGG
>CAJCIF010000015.1 GCA_903970355.1 Actinomycetota bacterium | reverse complement strand
TGGGCTTCTCCATCAACACCCTGACCTTGTTCGGCATAACACTTGCCACTGGTCTTGTGGTGGATGATGCCATAGTCGTAATTGAAAACATTGCTCGCATCATGAAAACCCGCAACTTACAAGCGAGAACGGCAGCAAGCGAAGGCATGTCGGAAGTGACAAGTGCCGTTTTGGCAACTTCTATTGTATTGGGCGCCGTCTTCATTCCAGTGGCATTTTTCCCTGGTACAACCGGACAGCTTTATCGCCAGTTCGCGCTCACCATCGCAATATCGGTTGGCATTTCCGCCTTCAATGCCCTCACCCTCACTCCTGCTCTTTCTGCTCTTCTCCTCAAACAAGAAGTGCACAGAGGCGGATTATTTGGATTGTTCAACCGGTTTATAGACGGTTTGCGCAATGCCTACGGTAAGTTTCTGGGCGGTTTCATAGCCATACGGTATTTCGTCCTGGTTGCGTTCATCGGGCTTCTTGGCTTTACTTTTTATCTCTACAAAACCATCCCATCCGCCTTTATTCCGAATGAAGACATGGGCTACTTCATGACAGTAGTGCAAGCACCGGAAGGCGTTTCGCTTGAATATACAAGCAAGGTAATTACTAAAATCGAAAAGCAACTGCTGCAATTCCCAGAAATTGTCGGCGTCTTTGCTGTGGGTGGCTTCGGCTTCACCGGTAACGGTGCAAACAACGGCGTAGTGTTCGCGACTCTCAAACCGTTTGACCAGCGCAAAGGCTATGAACATTCGATGGATGGCGTCATTAACAGAGTACGCGGTCCGCTCATGTCCATTCCAGAAGCGGCTTGCATTCCTTTTAACCCACCCGCTATCAACGGATTAGGTAACTTCGGTGGCTACCAGTTTGAAGTGCTAGATACTACCGGTGGAGACATTTCCACGCTGGCCAACGCCACAAAACAAATGTGTGCGCAGGCCAACCAAACGCCCGGACTGGCTGGAGTATTCTCCAGTTTTAAGGCTAATGATCCGCAGCTGATCGTTGATGTCAATCGAGAAAAAGCGAAAATTCTAAACATACCAATCAGCGATATCTTTACGACTTTGCAGGTATTCATTGGCTCTCTATATGTAAATGATTTTGATTTTCTCAACCGTGCTTACCGCGTTTATCTCCAGGCAGACCAGCAATTTAGAGCCAATCCCAAAGACCTCAATCAACTTTATGTCCGTTCCGGAGCGGGTTCTCTTGTGCCCCTGCACAATTTGATCAACATTAGCAAATCAACTGCTCCGCAAACCATTTCACACTACAATCTCTTCCGCTCTACGGAAATTGATGGTTCAGCTGCACCAGGATTCAGTTCCGGTCAGGCTATTCAAGCCATGGAAACTCTCGCGGACAAAACCTTGCCGCAAGGAGTTTCCTACGAATGGACCGGCATATCAATGGAAGAATTGCAATCTGGTGGACAAACAATCATCATCTTCGCTTTGGGTATCGTCTTCGTATTCCTTGTGCTTTCTGCTCAGTACGAAAGCTTTGTTGACCCCTTCATCATCATGCTTGCCGTACCGTTGGCAATGCTTGGTGCACTCTCTCTAGTAAAATTCCGCGGTCTCCAAAATGACGTATTTTGTCAAATAGGGCTGCTCATGTTGATTGGCCTTTCGTCTAAAAACGGAATTTTGATTGTGGAATTCTCCAATACATTGCGAAAGAGAGGTCGCAGCATAATAGATGCCGTGAAAGAAGCTGCCAAATTGCGGTTGCGTCCCATTCTCATGACTTCATTTGCATTTATATTTGGTATTGCACCGCTCGTCCTTGCAGAAGGCGCAGGAGCCAACGCTCGCCATTCCTTAGGAACGGCTGTGTTGGGCGGCATGCTTTTGTCTTCCAGTTTTGATCTGCTGGTTGTGCCGGTTTTGTACGTGTTAGTGAACAGCCTTCGCGCTTATTTTTCAGATCCCAAAGATCGTGAAAAAGGACAACGTACTAAGCGGCAGATCGAAACCAAGAATATTGATGTAGATGCACTGGAAGGTTCTTCACCAATCAGTTTGGTTGAATAAGATTGGCAATGAACATTTTTGCGTCCAGTGAAGATCTGGTGCACGCTATGCAAAGTTTTTGTGAACATTTAATTGGCAATCAAATTCTGCACTGCAGTTGAAAGTCCTTGATGTGCTGCGAACTCGAAGAATGTCACCAGTTCTTCACTTCCGGTTTCACTGATTTTTCACAGACGTAGTTACGCTACTCATGCATTGAGTTTTTGTTCCTGTTATTTTTCGGGACGTTCTCTCTCATTAATAACAGTTGAATACGACCACATATGCCTCAGGGGCTATGTGTGGTTTGTGCTTGTGTTATGTCTTGGAAAATCTCGCATGGTAGCAATGGCCGCGGTTCGTAGAGCATCTGACACTATCGCAACCATTGCAGCGATAAATCCGAAAAAGGCTCACCCCTCTTTTGAAAATCTTTTCGCATCGCTTTTCTTTGTGGTGGTGCTATCCGTATTTAAGGTCCTTACTCTTTCCGGTTCGTGTTCAGACCCAAAAAGCATTGCTGAATTGGAGCACCGAATTCCGCGCAGCATAAAAGGGCTAAAAGACATTGAAGGAGCTTTGAATGACAGATTTCCATGGCGCATACAACTAGTTAAACTGCGAAGCTATTGTCTAACAAACTTTTTCCAAACATCCAGTTCCCCCTATGTAGTAGTGGGATCACATGGTTGGCTCTATCTCAAGGAAGCGATCCAGAAGACAACATTTCAGGAGCCTCTGTCACCCGAGCAACTCGAAAGTTGGCTCAAAAATTGGCAGAATTCTTTGGAGTGGAAATCCCGTTGGTTGAATGAGCGAGGGTCTCGTTTTCTTTTAGTGATCGCTCCAGAAAAATCGACAGTATATCCGGAATTTTTGCCAGATGGATGGCAACACAGCTCGACAAATTCTCCAAGATCACAACTGGTTGCATATTTAAAAGCGCACTCCAATATCGAAGTATTGGATTTAACTGATTCCCTTTTAGCTGTGAAGGACAGAACGCCAGTTTTCTTTCGGACGGATTCTCATTGGAATTTGCACGGTGCCTTTACAGCAACGAACGAAATCGTAAGGCGCTTAAATGGTTGGTTTCCAAACGTAGTACCGATTTCGATGGCCGAACTGGAGACCACAAGCGATTCTTGGCCGGGAGACCTGACAAGATTACTTGGTAGTCCATCCAGAGAGCGCTTCGAAAATATCAGGCCGGTAGGTCATTTCAAACTGAATGTCGTTCAGGATCGATACAACCTTCTAACCATAGAACAATCCAAAAACAAGTTGCCCAAAGTATTGGTCATCCGCGATTCGTTCTCCAATAACTTAAGACAGTTTCTTTCCAGCCGGTTCAACGAGGCCACATATTGCCGTTGGTATGATCCGTTTCCTTTCGACCTTATCGAAAAGCGCAAGCCACAGATTGTCATTCAAGAATTAGCTGAACGTCATATTGTTGATCTCGTTGCGAGGCCCACAGTAATGTCGCACCCATCGAACTTTCCGATTTGATAAGCGGTATCCGCATTTGCATCAGAAAGAGCTTTGTCGTATTGTCCTAGGTTGCCTCTAGGACTTTGACAGCACTTTGGAACTCTTGGATCCAAAACCTCACTACAAGCGAAATTTATATCGCCGCGCACTTTTATTGGTTTCCGCGCCGGTTTTATGCGGGTTCTTTTTTCTTATCGCCCTTAATCAGTTAACAGCAACAGAGCATGTGAGAGCGGCCGGATACACCGGAATGCTTGTCGTCATTTCCTTGTCTATCGTATGCAGTTTTGCCTTTTCGGCTTCAATTACAAAGCGAATGCAAACAATAATCTCCAGGGCTGAAAGCACTCTTGCAAAAGGGAAAATCAACCCTAGCGGCTCTGGTGATGATGAGATTGCATATGACGATGAGATTACTTATTTGGAAAATATGATCTGCCAGGCGTCGAACAAATTGCAGGAAGCAGAAAAGCATCGCCTTTTAATTGCAGGCATGGTGGCTCACGATATAGCCTCACCGCTTACGGCAGCGCAAATCAACCTTGAGCTCGTAGAGGAAAATGCAGAGACAATTTCTTCCGATCAAAAAAAACCTCTTGTTTTTGCAGTTGAAAACGTTAATCAAGTAATCGCCTTCATACGTCAGTTCATCCAGATTCAAAAATTCAACAAAGAGGCAGGCGGACTACCGGATGAAGTGGCTAACCTGGGTCATAAATACCACGGTAGTTTTCTTAACACGGCTTTGATTCACATGCTCACACCCGTGTTTATACAAGTGGCATTTCTGATATTCGTCGACAACCAATTTCCAACTTCACCCGAGCATTTATCTGAAATCCTGAGTTGGGGCATTTTTGCCAATGTAATAATGACACTTGGGATGGTGCTCAGTTTCAGTCTTTCAATATCAAATCGTTTGGAACTTCTGATGACAAATGCGGCTAAGCTGGACAAGTCAGTTCCCCTCAAAGAAGCCGTCGGTGGAAGCGATGAACTTGCTCATCTTGATGCCATTCTCCGTAAAGCCAGCAGCCTGCTGGAAGAGGCTACGGAGCAGCGCGCCTCGCGCATGTCTTCAATGGCTAACAATGTTCGCATGCCACTTAACAATTCGCTTGCGCTTATAGCAGAATTCGATCATGCAACTGAAAACATATTGCTGGAAACAATTAAAAACAGGCTGTCACGAGCGAGGAGAAGTATTTCAGCCGTTCTGACACTCCTCAATGATCTTTTTACATTGGATGCCGTTGAAACTGGAACGCTCCAGATCACAAAATCGGATTGTAATATTCGGCAGGTGATAGATGAAGCGATCGCAGATGTAGCAAGTCTGGCTTCCCAAAAGGATATCTCAATTCTAAACCAAGGCGATGAAATCACCATTCATGCTGATAAATCGAAACTGGGGCAGATTCTCATTAATTACTTGCATAACGCTATCAAGTTTTCTGGGAACGGCAAATCGATAGAAGTTTCTACTCAACGACAAGATAAATTCCTGCGAGTGATGGTGCGCGATCAAGGCCCTGGTATAGACTCTGAAACCGCACAGCATGTTTTTGAGAAATTTTTTCAAGGTGCAAACGAGAATTTGCAAGGATTCGGACTGGGCCTATCCGTATGCCAATTAATTGCTCAAAGCCATGGCGGTCAAGTAGGAGTCGAGAGCCAAGTTGGATCTGGCAGCACCTTTTGGCTTGATGTGCCCTGTTAACTTAAAGAACGGTCGGCTTCGGACCCGGAGGTATTCCTAAATCAGGAGGTGGCAGATTCAAACCTCTGGATTGAGCAACAGTAAGAAGCTCTCTATAAGCGGCTCCATACAATTGTTTATTCACAACCGGAATTGGATCTGTATCAGCATTGGCAGGTTTTGCAAATATCTTTCCAGCTTCGTTGATAGAAACCATTTCGTCGCCTTTAACAACCACAAAATTTGTGCCTCCATCTTTTTGAGAGGCGTAGCTATAACTGATGGTGTCATTGTTAACGGATAGTTTGGAGGCAGTACCGATCGAATCCCCACTCGGACCGGTGATGGCATACGATTGACCATCTGCTTGCCGAGTCAAGACGGTTTTATCTGGAAGAGTAAGCCTTGTAAGGCTGTCCGCACCATCATAAGCAGCTTCACTGTTTTGAGGAAGCTTAAGGTCAACTGGAGCCTTGGGTACAAAATCGACGAGTCCCTTGTTTTGGGTTGCAACATATTGTCGCCCACTTTCATCACTGATTGTGCCAGAGTTGAGATCGATCGTTATTGCTGAATGCCCTTCGCCGCCTTGACTATTCGTTATATGCAAATGCGAAGAATCATCGATATTCTGCAATTTCAGCTCAGGAGCTAAGCCGAATTGATTGACTTGAGAAACAACATCAGAGAGATCTTGAGCAGCTGCAGTGCGATGCCGCAGACTACCGCCTTGCATATCGGCTAGTTGCGCTGCCAACTCTCGTTGAACACCATTTGAGCTTGGAACCGAGGCTGTTGCTGGCCGATATTCATAGTCGCGAAATTGGCCCAAAGTATGATCGGCATAAGGGCTCGTTCGTGAAATTTGATCATTATAGGGTAAGCTCGTTGGTTGCTGATAATAAACAGGAGCACAGTCTGCATCGGGATGAAGCAAATGATTTTCCCGATTCGCTTCAGTTAGCGTCCCCAATTTGGTGAGTATGTCCGAAGAAATTTTTTCTGGTCCTACTGTGCCGTCCATTTGTTTACTCCCTCTCTTACCTTCCCCCATGGTAATTTGTAAACTGGTCAAACTTGGGACATAATTTGCCTTCAATTAGAATTTAGGTTTTCAAACTTGTGATCTCTCCTCAGCCCAATTCGGAAAAAAGAATCGTCCAGGAATTGGTTGTACTGAGCTGGATATCGCTTTTCCTGGAACTTCTTATAATCCGCTGGATGTCAGCCGACATACGGGCTTTCACCGTCTTCCGCACGCTTCCGTTGATTACTTGCTTTGTAGGTCTTGGCGCTGGCTTTGCTTTGCGCAAAGACGACGCTTATAAAATGATTTTGCCGGCGATAGTGCTGTTTGGATTCTCAATTGTCCTTTGCAACTACACAGGTGTTTGTTTCTGGGGGTTTCCATCCGTAGCCAATTTTCAATGGCCCAGCCTCGTAGTTTCACTCGCTAAGTCCGGTTGGCCATATCTAATTGCATTCCCGCTCGTAGTGCTGCTTTTGCTCGCGGGTCCTTTCGGCATTTGTCTGGCAATTGGAAGCCGCCTTGGTGTTCTCTTCAATCAATTACCGCCCTTGAAAGCATACTCGTACAACGTGCTCGGTGCCGTCGCCGGTAGTATCACTCTTCCCTTGCTGAGCTTTTTTGGCAGCCCACCCTGGCTTATATTGTTGGTGACGGCGGCCGTCCTTGTTTTAATGCAATGGCCTGCTAATTCGCGCCGATCGAATTTAGTGAACATCGCTTTAGTCGGAGTGCTCGTCCTCTTGTTTCTTTTCCGATCGGAGCAGTCTTCGCAAACGCTCATTCCCGAGCTGGTTGATACAAATACGCGCCGAACTGTCATGTGGTCACCATATCAGCGTATTGATCTGACAACCTTCAGTGAAAAGTTGGACGATAAAGGCAACCCAACCAAGACTGGATTTCTTGGCCTTGAAATAGGAGCGAACCGGGCTTTCTATCAATACTTCTTTTCCCCGCATGCATTGCACACCAGTTCTCTTTCAAACAACGAGCTGCTTAAATTCATCGTCAAAGATTACGCGTTGGCGTTTGCCTTGAATAAGCCTAAAGATGTGCTGGTTGTTGGAGCAGGCACCGGTCAGAACGTATCTGCAGCGCTGGAGGCGGGTTTGCAAAATATCGATGCTGTAGAAATTGATCCGGCCATTCTCGCTATCGGTCGAGAATTCAATCCGGATTATCATTCTGAGCACGTGCATCTTTTTTGCGACGACGCTCGACATTACTTTATCAACTGCCATAAAAAGTACGATGTGATCGAATTCTCAACACTGGACTCCCACACTGTTGCAGGCTTGGGATCTTCTGTGCGTGTAGATACTTACATTTACACCGTTGAAAGCATCAGGCGTGCCCTTACATTGCTCAATGACGACGGTCTTCTGGTCTGCTCTTTTATGACAATTGCGCCCTGGACAAAGGAACGTTTATACCTGACTTTCAAAGAAGCGGCCGGCTATGAGCCGCTCTGCCTGGGTGGGAAAATGATTGGCGAGATTTACATACTGGGCAAGTCGGTACAAAATGGTTCCCTTGCTACAAACCCAGCTTTGTCCGATTACAAAATTGAAACCCCCAGGGGTGGTGGCACGCAGATTCTTACAGATGACTGGCCATATCTGTATGTGCGCACCGATGTAATTGATTATCCGTACTTGATTGTGGTTGCTGAAATTGTACTCCTGAGCATCTTCGTTGCGCGTGGCTTCCTCATGGCAAACAGGGATCTCTTAAATTGGCAGCTGTTTTTTCTTGGCGCTGCTTTTATGTTATTGGAACTGCACGCTATCACCTTTTTGTCACTGCTCTACGGATCAACCTGGATCACTTCGGCCATTGCGATCACAGCCATCCTCCTCATGATTCTCGCTGCCAACGCCCTGGTTTTGAGGTTCGAAAAGGTATTCTCTCAGCCAACACTGCCTTATATATTGTTGTTTGCAGCACTGTTAATGGACTATTTTCTGCCGGCAGAACAGATGGTTGCATACGGCATAACAGGACACGCTCTGGCTACCCTGGTAACGATGTTGCCGCTTGCTGCGGCTGCTATCGTTTTCGCCAATGCTTTTAAACGCGCTGAGAACATCTCCGGTGCGCTCGCCTTCAATCTTTTCGGTGCAGTCGTCGGCGGTCTACTGGAATATCTTTCCAGCTATACAGGCATTAAAAGTCTTGTCGTTGTCGGTTTCGTTCTCTACTTGCTCTCTATGCTCTGCGCGCTTTATCGCAAAGCACCGGGCGGCGTTCCTAGCGCGAACTGAGAAGCTCAAGCATCAAGTTTTCAAACTTGTCTTTAGCAATGTTAGTTGCCAGTTTTATTTTGCGTCCGGAAAAAAGGCTGGTTGATATTCGTCCCAGGTTTTTGCCGCTCAGTGCAATATCGATTTTTGCATCTTTGAAAACAGCGATAGAAGGATCAATGGCAATGGCGCTTGTGAGGCTGCCCCAGAAGTAATATTCGAAACGACTGACGAGCGACCAGAGTCGGCTTGCCAGCATTGATGCGCGCGCTCCTTCGCTTTGCAGCTCAAGACGATCGAGAAAAGCTTTTGTAATAGGAGCATGATTCGTTGCATCTAACGGCACAAGCTTAATTGGAATTTTCGTTTCCAGCACAGCTTTGAAGGCATGCGGGTCTGAGAAAAGATTCCATTCCATCGTGGCATCAAAACCTTCCTTGTGGACATTACCAGGTACGGCCAGGGCACCGCCCATGATGATAAGCTCGCCGATCTTTTCGAGCAGCGAAGGTTCTTCTCTAAGCAAGGTTGCGATGTTGGTAAGGGGCCCGGTTGCGACAATTGTCACAGGCTGGCGCGAATGCGCCAGACAGTCCGCATACACAGACTTGGACTTGCGCGGCCTACCTTGTGTATACGGTCTCTTTAGATCGTTTGCCGTAAAGAGCGGCAATTCGTTGATGATGAAACTTTCGCGCCGCCAGGTTTCTGGAAACTGGTTTTCAACCTCCAGGTCGCTGAGCGCAATTTCCGGTCCTTCAAGATCAAGGTAGGTAGCTATTTTGATTACGGATTCAAAG
>CAJCIF010000014.1 GCA_903970355.1 Actinomycetota bacterium | reverse complement strand
TCGGTCTTCTGGAAAAAGGTTTGGTGAACACCATCAGTAGCGGTAAGTATGTAGTTGCAAACGGCACTGACCTTCCGAATCAACAATACAGATTCCTGACTCACTTCTATAATTTGCCATTCGAAAAAGGATTGCCGTTAGAGTGCGAGATAATGCATAAAAATGGTGGACTGCCTTCCAGGCTTCTCAACACGGATAGTTTATCTACTATCAGTGTCCCGGATAATTTCTATGATCTTCCATCAGGATTGCGCAGGGTTACCGATGAAAGAAAGGTCGCCTTGAGCGATAAAAAAATCAAACAGCTTACCGATTTTATGCAAGACCTGGGTGTCGGTGAAACCTACAGTAAGACTAATTCTTCCCCTAAGCCCTGATCATAGAGAATATGTTGCCGATCAAAAATCATTCAAGACTGATATTTTCTACGACCGCGCTTTTGCTGTCAGGTCTATCACCTTGCCTGAGTAGTGAAGGCATAACGCACTATAATTTCAGCAGCATCAATCCGGGTTCTCTCGGTTCTCCATTCTGCGCCGGCGGTTACAACGCCAATGCTATGACCGGTGTTGATAACAATTCTATGGGCCAACCGTTCCGACAAACTTTTACAAATAACAGTAACAACAACACTCCGACTGGCGGCTATGTCGGTTTCAACTTCAGCACAATTGACAAAGGCGGAGCAGCTTTTAGCCATGCTTTTGCACCGGAACACACCGACACTGTTGTTCAACCTCAATCTGCCCTCACCGGGCAAACCGACACCACGCCTCAACAAAATCTGCCTTCTTCGATCGTTCCGTCACCGCAACCTTTTACACCAACGCATGCGTCTTCGCCGCAGGTCCACAAGTCTTTCCAAGCCGGCGAACCGCAAGATTTGCAACCGGCTCCGTTAGGTGATTCAGACACCACCATTAATGGCATGAACCCGCTCAAATAATTAGCTAATTTATTGTGTTCACCTTCGTGAATGGGGCTTTCACTTTGGCGTTGTCTTTGCCTGGTGGATTCTGAACCTTCGTAAAAGGCGCTTTGACGTTGGTAGTACCGGTTTCAGGATCATGTCTCACCTTTGTGAAAGGTGCATTCACTCGGGTTGTTCCGGTAACCGGATCCGGCCCCACCTTTGTAAAAGGTGCATTTACTCGGGTTGTTCCGGTGACCGGATCTGGCCCCACCTTTGTGAATGGCGCATTTACTCGGGTTGTTCCGGTGACCGGATCTGGCCCCACTTTTGTGAAAGGGGCGCGCACCCGTACATGATGGCCGTTCGGGTCGGACTTATCCACATCGACATGCACGAAGGGCATGTTCACCCGAGTGCTGCCGTCTGGGTCTTTCTCGAGAAACTTGCCGTACCCGGGTGAAATTACTGAGAAAAATGCGACGGACAAGACGAGTTTCTGATATTGCTTCATGGTCTTCTCCGATCCACTGTCTCAATGGCAAAGACTGATTTTCTCGCGTTCTGTTTCCTGCTACCAGGCATAATTTCTCAATCGCCTGTAGTAACTAATCTTTCAGCCACCAAATTCGGTAGCAAAGCGCCTGGCTGATCAAGATGCGCTAGCTCTACAAACTGCATAAAACCTTTATCCAACTGCCCCTTCTTCACAGGATTTCGCCTTCAGAGCCTGTCGACAAAATGTAACGCAAGATAAATGTTGACCTCGAAGTCCGTTTTCTCTTGAGTAGTGATCAAATAACACTTTCCAATACCCCGTTTGTCCGTAACAGCAGCACCCATTTACTTTGCACAACCTAATCTTGGCAGCTGTTGCTGTTGCTAACTGGTTCCGCACTCAAGCCAACGCAATCAATCAATCTAGTCTGGCTTTTACAGAGGAGGTCTTGACGACTAAACTTTGGGGGATCGGCGCTGCGTGTTCATTCCGCACACCATCTTTCAATCGTAGAAATGCACGGGCGTGTATTTCTCAGAAGCTTGACCACGGTGGTCAGGTTTGGACTGTCTCTTAGGAGGCTAAAGGGTTTCATCATGTACACCAAACTTTATGCGCTCAAGCCGCGGCCTTATGCCGACTTGAGCTTCCAATACCGGCAAGCAGTCGATCCAGCTCGGTTCGCTGCGCGCAGAAATAAACAATCCGGCATCGGGGTAGCGTTTAAGAGCGCACCTTCGCCATCCGACATCGAGCTAATCGCATTTCGGTTTGCCAATGAAAGCGAACTGATCGAGCCGTTGAAACATCTTATCAGCGTGCAGTCACCTCCGCAGCCTTCCGTTCTGTCGTTTTGGATTCGCGGCAGCCTCGTCAAGCTTGATGAGATTTTGCGCACCACAGGTGGGGGCAATACAGCGAAAGATATTCTGGCATCGCTTGATAAGCGTATCCAGAGCGTCCTGCAAGAAGGCCGTGGAATGGCAAGTATCGCCATAGAGTGTGCTCTGCCTTCCGCGGACTGCGACATGCCGGCGCCCAGCAAAGATATGCTGCGGTTGCTTGCTTACATGGCGCGAGGTCTCTCCTTCCTGCGGGATGCAACCATGTCCACTTTCTGCATTCGCAACTTGCACCACGCAATCGAAAACGGGGGTGATGAAGTTGAGTTTGCAAAAGCACTCGCCACAATCGGATGCGCGCTGGATTACTTTCCTAAACCAGCGACTAAGATTGATGCAGTACCGCTCAACGAAATAGAACTGCGTCTTTTCCGGCGAGCGGAAGCAGAACGCGACACGACCGTACTTTTGATATCGCCCCGCAACGGCGCTGTCACTGTCTGGTCGCTCAAGCAGGTTCTCAATGCTTAGGGGCGCACTCGCTTCATCAAATTTGCATGGCAGTGCCATGTCCATACCTAAAGGGAATCGATTCTTTCGACTCCCTATTTTTGCGATGATTTACTATATGCTTGAGTATCATTCTAGTTTTTTGTGAACAAAACAGAGAGAACGAATCGCAATTTCGTACTCTCTATTTTGTTCGAATTTTTATTGATCAGTGATCAGGATCGTAATCCGCGTTCATCCCTTATCTTTCGGGATCTTCTTCTTCCCGTGGCGGTTCATCGTATTCATCGTCGTCTGGACAGTCACATTGATTGTCGTCATCTCTATAGGGATCATCGTCACGATCATCGCCATATTCATCATCAGAACTGGCTTTTATAGTCACTCGCTTTAGAACGAGGTCATCACCAATCAATATGGATAGTTCTTTGTACAACATAGCCGTATACCTCATGTTACTTAAAAACGCTCTCTGCGCATCATGGGCAAAAATCAACGGCCGGCCGAAGTCCGAACATGTACCGCGCTTCCCAATTCAGGTAAGCGTTAGTATCAAATTCGGTATCAGAGGTTTATGCTGGCTGTGAAATCGTGCTCAAAATATGTGCAAAGAGTGCGCCGAAGTTAGCAATCGAGGCGTTCATTTCAAATCCCTTTTCGATGAAAAGACAATCAACTTTCAGTTCATGATTGGCCAATCTGAGCTATCAAATTTATACTCTTTTATATAGTATATTAATTCCATAGAAAAGGCGCCGGTGAGCGCCAATCTATGGGTATGTTTGCCACTAAGCTGCTCTCGCCATCCGCCGCAGAATGCCTGGAAAATAAGCCACAGCTGCCGCAGTCGGCTTCCTTACACCATAATCGAATAGATCTGGCACGCTGCCGATCGTAGCGACTATCTCGCAAAGAACAGGAGCCGATTGCAAAGTTGCCCGAGCGAAGCAGTCCAACACTTGTTCGACAAAAGTGCCGGACCATATCCGGAACCAAAACGGATGCATAATGTCTTTCGTGTTCCGAAATATCCTGAGCAAGATGCCGGCCGCAAATGCTCCTACTCTTGCACTTCGCCTTCGGTTGATGAGAACCGCAAGCAAAGGCTCGATTGCTTCGCTGCCGATTAGAGTGAGTTGGAGGGCAACCAGCATTCGTATGACTGGGGATGCCCTATGCATAATATTGAACAGTTGCGGAACGTAGAGAGTTATGTCAGCGCCTTGCTCGGTCAAGCCGATGAACGCCGCAAGTCTCACCTCCGGTTCGTGGTCGTTAAAGATAAGGCGTGCAAGGACGTTTTCAGTACTACCGTCTGTTGCACGACCGAGAGCGCGAGCAAGATTCGCTCGTACGATTTTGTTCTTGGCGTTGACTGCTACTATTTCGATCGTAGATCGGAATTTTACAGTCAGTTGCAAGCTGAAGAAGAAAACGTTCGACATTGCGACTTGCAATTCTTCGCTCGTTTCATCCTGCAGTGCATCCAGCATTTCAAGCAACCATGGCGATTCATCGTCGGAAAGTACACCTAGAACAATAAGCAGTTCCCGGGACGATGTTTTCGGATCGGCTTTGACGGCGTTTAACAACAGTCTTCCTTCAACCTCGGGCTCGAGATTGAGTTCCGTCAGTACTTCCAGCATGGCCAACATTAGCCAGTGTTCAGCACGTAACGTTGGGCTGGCTAATATCAAACCAACTTCAAGACCGATCTTCTTGCGCAGAACCTCATCACCTTTCTTGGCCATCTCCTTCACCACATCGATCAAGTATGGATTGGCAGAGGTGACTAAAGTATCGAAGATGCGGCGAACTACAAAATAGAAGTTGTCGCCCTGAAGCAAAGCGACGATTCTGTCCACAAGCATTTCCGGGGCAGTGTATGGGTCTACTGCCAGGGCTTCGATGTGAACTGCAATTTCATCCTCCGGCATCATATCCACCA
>CAJCIF010000013.1 GCA_903970355.1 Actinomycetota bacterium | reverse complement strand
CTTTCTCGATCCTGCCAATTGGCAGGCCCTCTGGTACGAAGTAAAACTGAGCGAGATGTTTAACGACCCCGCCAAAGAAAAGCAGACGCTCGCTGAAATTCTCCGCTACTTCCCAAGCTCCAAAGTAGCAGCAGACAAATTGCGAACCGTAACACAAACGCAAACACCACCCACGCCTACACCTGCGACTGGTCCTACGCCTTAACCCTATTAATTTCCCTTAGTTTTCGCTGGCCGCGCCTTCCAAATGGGTATAGCCAATCTATTGCCTGTATTTGGAAGAACATGATGGCGAAACCGATCAGGGAAACTGTTAAAACAGAGCAAGAGTCTGGCGTCCAGGACATAAAGTTGAGTCCTGAAGAAACCAAGCTAGAAATTGCCAAAGTAGAGCGCGATCAAAAACAAGAGCTACAAAGTCAGGCACCTGTTAATCCTAGTTACGCTGTAGGTCCAACCTCAACCGACAGTTTTGCCCCAATCAAAACGTCACCAGGATTACGACGCCATAAATTGGTAGTCGCCTCTTGCGTGGGCGTTGCTTTGCTTTTCGTCGGCATGAGCTCATTTGATTTGAATCCGCTGATTACAAAAAAAGTAATTTTGAATGAATCACTTCGGCTCAATACAGCGCGTAAGCTGCCGGAACTGCCCAGTAACCTTGCATACGCGGATTTGGAGTTAGAAAGTACGGGCTATGATGCGACCACACTAATTCCGGTAAAACCGAATACCTGGGGCTCACAGAGATATGGTTTTGTTGATTGGTCTGGCCAGGTAGTTGTTAAACCTCAATACGAAAGTTATCGCGATACCAGTGAAGGTATGACAGCAGTTGCAAGCGGTGAAAAGGAAAATGAGCGCTGGGGTTATTTAGATAAAACCGGAAAGCTCGTTATTCCAGCAAAATACTCAGACGCTCAGCAATTCGATCACGGCGTTGCCACAGTGACAAAGGATGACGAAACTTTACTTATAGATAAAACAGGCAAAGTTCTCTTTAGCTCGCCGGTTCGCGAAACACCTCGTCGCTTGGGCAAAGGTAATCTCTACATCATTTCTCAGCAAAATGGCAAAACCGGATTGATCAATAGCAATGGTCAATGGACTTTAAAACCTACTTACGATCGAATCGAAGGTTTTGAAAATATGGCCGGCTTTCGTAATCGCAGCAATCTCTCGAATCCAAGTTGGACTCTTGGTGGTTCGGGAAGAGTAACCCAGAATTATTTCCGTATTTGGAGCGACAATCTTTGTGGCATCATTGATGCAGACGGGCAAATAATCATTCCGCCGAAATACAAAAACATAGTCTCATTCGCTAATGGACATGCGGCAGTCGAAATAGACAAAAAAATTGGCTTTGTTGATACGTCTGGCAAAATCATCATTGAACCGAAATACGACTACGTCACTCAATTCGACAAGTTAATCGCAGTAAGAAATGGAAAGAAATGGCGAATCATAGATGAATCAGGGAAAAAACTTCCCTTCCCTCATTTAAACGGGGTGATAACAAACGAAGAAGGCCACTGGTTATTTAATGGACTAGGAGTAGTGATAGTAGATGGATTGTGCGGCTATTCAAACGAACAAGCACAGATCGTTATTCCTCCGAAATTTTTGATGGCTCTGCCGTTCCACGGTGCCTATGCTCCAGTTTGGAATGGAAACGCCTGGCAGTACATCAATGCACAAGGAAACCCAGCCATTCAGCAAAATTTTTCGGACATTGGCCCATTTGAAAATGGCATAGCGAAAGCAGAAATACCAGGCATTCTCTATCAGCTCGTAGAAAACTCCAACATCGCTCAGAAAAACTTCCGTTTTAAAACAGCGCTGGAACTAGTTTCGAAAGGCAAAAATATTTCGGGTTCATATTGGGCTACTCCCTATTCTGATCGTAACAACAACGACAATGACAATCCAGCACCAGAAGACGACTAAGTTTGAATAATTCCCTTGAACTTTCCAAAACTACCGTGGCACCTGGAAGCCTCGTTGCCGTTCCTGAGAAAACCAGGGTCATTAATTACGGAAACTTTTGGGCAAACATCTGGCTCTGGCAGAAAGCATTATTTTTGGTACCAGTATGGGCCATCGCTGTCGTGCCGGTTTTCGGGCTAATTTGTCGCTGTTTAGGCAATGGACCCACTCAAATAGGCTATGGTCTGGTGCTTTGCCTTCTCGTTTTTTATTTTCTTGGAGACCTGTTGAAACGCAAAATTAGCATGGACGACGACTACATATATTTCGGTTTCAGAGCTGTGCCAATCAAGTCTATTTCTTCGCTCGAAGTAAGTTACAAGAAGAATAAGTTTCTGCCAGCGACTCTGAGAATTAGTTGCTCAAACAGTAATGACATCAAATTTCAACTTGATTCTTTGACGGATCAGGACGTTGAACAATTGTTGAAACATCTTCAGTCACGCA
This sequence comes from Actinomycetota bacterium, assembly GCA_903970355.1. Classification (GTDB taxonomy): domain Bacteria; phylum Cyanobacteriota; class Vampirovibrionia; order Obscuribacterales; family Obscuribacteraceae; genus CAJCIF01. The sequence goes on along the minus strand of CAJCIF010000013.1, from coordinate 5,890 downwards.
ATTCCAATCTGCAAACAACCCCTGTTCTGAGCACTTTGGTTAAATGCAGGCATGCAAAGCCTGCCCCTATCACAATAGGGGACAAGCTCGAAATCGCATACAAATCACGCGTTATAATCGATGAAAGTGTAGATGAATTTAGATCAACTGCGCTTAAGTGGATCCGTCACGGGCCTCTAGTTGCATCAGTGTTGTTCGCACCCGTTTGGCTAGGAGCATTATCGAGCCTATATGTTTGCTTGCAGCCCAACTACTACGTAGAACTTGCACATTTAAATCTAAACACTTTCCTTATGCACTTTGCCGGATCTGTCGCAACATCCACAGGCGCATTTGCAATGTCAGCACACAATGAAATGATCGACATGGCGAAGTACCAATATGTTGCCTGGAGTGCCTTTGCAGCCCTGTCGACGCTTTTCCTCGTTTTCTTGCGTTCTCTTTGGAAACCAAATTTTCTTTTAGCGGATAAATACGGGATCAAACTTGTAATTCGGATTGGCGAATTATCTATACCAATTCGCCAGGTGCTTTGGGACAACATTCGAAAAGTGAATTTGTTCAATAACACAAAAGGAAACCGGCTCCGCATCACGAAAGCAGACAATAAAAATGTCGACATTGATTTATCGGCTATTTCTCCTGAAAATCGAAAGTACCTTCTCAAAAAAATTGAAAAGATGGTTCCTGACTGTCAAATCGACCACGACCTATCTCAATCAATGCTTCCAAAAGCAGATCATAACTATACGGAGCTCTGGTTGCAGTCACTTTCGCAACCCCCAGAGAGGAATGCATTCGACCCTCTGCAACCAGGACAGCTTGTCGGGGAAAACAGGTACGAAGTCATAAGAAGCTTGGGAGTAGGAGGGCAAGGCACAGCCTATCTCTGCAAAGAAATAGACACTTCTTCCACCGTCGTCTTAAAGGAAACGATACTGCCTATTTTTGCTGACTCAAGCGTACGTTTGAATGCTCTGGAAAAGTTTCAAAATGAAGCCAACTTATTGAAGTCTCTCAAGTACGATGGTGTTGCGCAGCTTTTTGATTTCTTCATTGAAGATCATCGCTGTTATCTGGTGCTTGAACATATCGATGGCATTACCTTGCATGAATATGCCACTATGAATGGTGCCATCAGCGAAAATGAACTGATAGGGTATGCAGTTCAGATGTGCAATATTATTAGTTATCTGCATACTCATGGCGTGATCCACCGTGATTTCACACCGGACAATCTGATTCTTGGTCCGGGTAAGAAGATCAAATTAATCGACTTCAACGTGGCGCAGCAGATCAAAGATACTGCGACCGGCACGGTGGTCGGCAAATATGCTTACCTACCGCCTGAACAGTTCCGCGGAAAAGCTACTCAACAAAGCGATATTTATGCTTTCGGTGCCACGTTATTTTACCTTTTGACTGGGACAGATCCTGAACCAATCAGCCAGTCATCACCAAGTTCTGTGAATCCAAAAGTAAGCAGCCAAATGAACGAAATAGTCAAGCGCGCAACGGCTCTCACTTTAGACAAACGCTTCCAGTCTGCGGAAGAAATTGTTGTTGCTCTGGAAAAAATACTTTCAGACGTTGAGTTGGAAATGGCAGCTTCAGGGAGGCCTTCTGATGGCTGAATTGGTTTTAAAAACGAATTGTCATAGTCAGCTTCGCAATGGCATCAACAATGCGTTAAATATCTCATTTCCACTTTGGGGTATCGTTGCGCCGCTATTTTTTGTTCTCTCGTTTCCTTTCATAATCAGTCTGCTTCAAACCAGTGACATGGCGAAAGTAGTGCAATCTATAGTCGTGATTTGCATGGTGCTATCGGCTGGTATAAGTTGCCTGTTGCTAAAGAGAGCGATTGAAAGAGATTACATGCTCATAGATCGGCAAGGTGTAAAACTGCCACGATTCGTGGGCACGCAAATCAACTTCAGGCAGCGCATTCCTTGGTCTTCAATTGTTGGCATAAGCGCACAAGTAGATGCCAGCAAGCTCAATAAGTCTCGCCTTCGTATTCAATGCCAGAAGCGCAAAATGATAAATCTAAATGTTGCGCATATCCCGATTGATTTCCTCGAACAATTTATATTAGCCGCTCGAAATTGGGCGCCATCTGTTTGCGATCCTAGTTTGGATGGTCTACAAACTCAGATTCGCAATGAAGCTCATGGTCACGCCAAACTAACTTACACCGATATGTGGGAAGAAGAGTTGGGCCGACGATTTAGCCCGACCTCCTACATTCCCCTGGAATCTGGTCGTATGCTTCGCAACAACAGCCTGAGGATTGTAAGTCACCTCGCATCTGGTGGCCTTTCAGCTTTGTATCTTTGCCAATTGGATGGCAATAGACTCGTTGTATTGAAAGAAGCTGTAGTTCCAGAAAACAGTCCCGAGAATCTCAAAGAGAAGGCGAAAGAGCTCTTCCAACGCGAATCTGAACTCCTTATGAAACTCAACAATCCTGGAGTTGTAAAAGTACTAGATACGTTTGCGGAAGCAGGCCGAAATTATCTAATGCTTGAATACATAGAAGGTACGGATTTGCGGCAATACGTTAAACAAAACGGGGCTCAAAAAGAGGCAGAAGCTTTGGATTGGGCTTTGCAGGTTGCAACCACTTTGAAATATCTGCATGAACGCGAAGAGCCAATTATTCACCGCGATCTCACTCCGGACAACTTGGTTCTCCGTAATGATGGACAAGTAATCATTGTCGATTTCGGCGCCGCTAACGAATTCATAGGACAAGGAACAGGAACATTTGTGGGCAAGCACTGCTTCATTCCGCCAGAGCAGCTCAGGGGTAAAGCGACAACCCAGTCTGACATTTACTCGTTCGGTTGCACGTTATATTTTCTACTCACTGGAATGGATCCGGAAGCCCTTTCTACTTCCAACCCCAAAGATCTAGTGCCTTCGCTTTCGGAAGAACTGTGCGAATTCGTTGAAACTTGCACTCAACTCGAACCTGCCGATCGCTTTAAAAACGTCGCTCAGATGCTCCCCACGTTGCGCAGGTTGAAAGCACAATCTACCGTTGTATAAAGCTTCAATTACAATCTCTCGTACCTGTCGGTAACGATGCTTGCGGAGTTTCTTTGAATCCGTGAGAGGTCGCTATTAAAACCACATTGTCATCGGCTTTCAGTCTTCCTTGCTCCTTCAATTGTTGCAGTCCTGCCAGGGCGGCTGCGGAAGACATTTCTACATAAAATCCGTTTTCAGCCAGTACCTTTTGAGCGGCGATCGCATCATTGGAAGTGACAGCAACAGCGGCACCACCACTGCCTTCTAACGCTTTCTTGGATTGGTAGGTGGCTGTACCGCCATCGATGGAGGTCATGTTATTGGCAGCAACTGGAAATACAGATCGGTAATCGCTTCCAGTAAGAACAAGTTCCAATCTCTTGCCGGGCTCTGCTGCCACTAAGCATGGAACTCGGCTGATTAAGCCTGATTCGACAGCTTCGACAAAGCCTCGAAAAATGCCAAACAGCATATCGCCACGACAAGTAGGAACAACTACCACTGTAGGCTGTGCAGTCTCTGCTTGTTCCAAAATCTCAAAGGCAATGGTTTTGTATCCTTCAATTCCGAAGGGATTGCTTCCGACAGGCTGCGCATGGAAATTTGTCACTGGAAACCATCCTTCATTTTGGACGAGTTTTTCCATCAGTGGCCAACGTTCCTTGCCCTCGACCAGGCGCAACTCTGCGCCTGCCAATGTGATTGCCTCAGCCCATTTGGGACTAATATCTGGAGCGGCAATAATGCAACACTGAATGCCGGCACGCGCTGCATACGCGGCAAGCGAGGCGCCGGCGTTGCCCGAGGAACTTGCGATAACTTTTCTATATCCCGCACTCAATGCCCTGGCAACGGCAAGTGGGCTCATACGATCTTTATGCGAGCCAATGGGATTCTGTCCCTCGTTCTTGATCGCTACCGTATGAACACCGAACTCCGTAGCCAACTTATCGACTTGTACAAGCGGCGTGTTTCCCTCTCCAATTGAGGGAAAATTGAGAAACGGTAAATTGTTTGCGAAGCGAAACATTCCGGATTTTCTTAGGTCAAAATCTAGGGTCATGCTTTCCTGGTACAGGCACCGTAATCCAACTGGAAAGCCCACTTTCAAACATTTCTTGCAGCCTAAACCGCTATCGATGTGTGGATCATCAAGCTCGTATATTTGTTCGCAGCGCAAGCAAATCAGACCACAAAGCTTTTTGTTTTGAAGCGGCTTGGCCTCTTCTTTAATATGGTCCTTTGTCGTACTTCCAACGTTCATCTTTAATTCCCCCGCCAGTCAAGCCAATCAAGAAGACTATTCATGCCGCGCCGCCAATGTTCCTCAAGTAGACGCACCACTTTCTTGGTATCGGAATCTTCTAAAGATTCCAATATTGTTTTATGTTCTTCGATCGATGTCCCCAGCTTGTCGCAATAGCGCATGTAAGCCAATTCGTAACGGTGAGCCGATTGCTTGAGGACACCAATTTCTTTGAGCAATCGTCTGTTTTTGCAGCCGGAGATTAAAGTAAGGTGCCATTGATCATCGATCTCGTGCTGCTTTTCGGGCTTCGTTGTCTTTAACAACGATCGATTCAAAGACTTGAGTGTTTCGATATCGATGTCATCTGCGCCGAGTTGAAGCGCCAGCACTTCCAGGGTCCACATGATTGGATAAATCTCGCGGACATCTCTCGCTGTTAACGGCATCACTGAAAAACCGCGAGCCGGATCTTGCTTCACCAAACCATCTTGTTCGAGACGAAACAATGCCTCGCGCATGGGCGTGCGGCTCACCCCGAGCTGCTCACAAAGGGTTGATTCCACTATTCTTGAATCGTCGGCAAGTTCTCCACTTAATATGAGATCGCGAAGGACTTCGTAAGTTTCCAACCGGCGCGGCGCCATCATTTGCTTGGTCACGGCAATATCCCTGTATGCAATATGACATAGATTGTATACAATCTTTAGTCCATAGTCAAACATGCCTGAGCATTTCTTTACGGACGATTCAGGCTCATTTATTTTTTGGCGCGTTCTTTGACGGCGGTGGACAACTCAGTAAATTTAGGCGTGAAATAGTAGCTGCGCATTTCCTTATAAGCTTCGTCATAACTGTAGCCGTCATGTTTCACGCGCCAGATTCCAATCATGCAGCCGGTGCGGTCTGAACCATGTGCGCAGTGCACATAGACAGAACCCGGATAGCTGCCTGGTTTATGCACAGCATCTTGCGCATCGTTCGGCTTCTCGAATGGATCCGGCCCCTTTGCTTTTGCCGCAGCGCTCTCAATTGTTTGTTCTAGCGTTTCCACTTGCGCTTTCGTAGGTGGTTTTGAACTCATCGGCAAGTTTATATATTGCATGCCGAGATCTTTGACGATTTTCTTTTCGGCGATTGCTTGTTCGGTGGGAGCACGTAGATCTATTACGGTACTCACTCCCATCTCTTTCAGCTCTTTAAGCCCGGTTTCAGTTGGTTCGCCACCGCGCAGCAAGTAGCTGTGAACGACATGAAAGTTGGGCAGATCACCGCGCAAAGGCGAACCAAAAGCGTTAAGCGATGAAGTGGAAATCAAGTAGAGGGCTGTCAATTGACGTAAAATGGTATTTTTCAAGTATGGGCTTGACCTCAAGGGTTTGTTAAATTTAGTTAAGCCAACCATTCTCTTTGAACTTTTGATGACTGTATTCCGTTGTTACTGTAGATATCGACCCTACGAAAGTCGGTGGAGAAAAAATTGGACCTGACCGATGAGGCTCTGGTAAACAGCTTTAGAGCTACCAAGGAAGCCCGCTATTTCAAAACTCTAGTAGGACGATACCAGGACCGCATTTATAATGCGGCATTCCGGATACTTGGCAACAG
>CAJCIF010000012.1 GCA_903970355.1 Actinomycetota bacterium | reverse complement strand
GGTGCAGTATTTTCGTCGACGCTCTTTCGTATTAGTGTGCACGCGACGAACACAACTACCCAAGCCGCCACTCGGCGACAAAAAACGCGCCATTATTCAAAAACTTTGTATTACCAGACTCTGATCTGGTCTTAAGTGAGTGACCTCACAGATGGTATCAGCCTACAAATTGGTCCATAAAAAACCATGCCAGCTCTATCAGACGGATCTCATGACAAATAGGCAAAGATGCTTTTACATTAGGCATGCAAGACTAAAAAGCGCGGATAAATATGAACTCGAGTTTAAAAGTGTGCCTTTCTCTGGCACTAATTGCGGTCTCCTCCAATTCGCCATCGATCTCGCAAACAGCGAGCAGTTGGCAAAAATTGACACAGCAAGGGCAGGAGGCTGCAGCAAAAGGCGACTATAAGACAGCCGAAATGGCTTATTCAAATGCCCTAGATGAGGCAAGAACCGCAGGCAAAAAGGATGCGGAACTTGCCATGAGCCTCAACAATTTGGGAAATCTCTATTGTTCCGAAAAGAAGTTTGATGATGCCAAACCGATGTTTGAAGAAGCACTCGGCATAGTAAAGGCATTGTTCGGCGCAAATCACACTAATGTTGCTGCGGAGTTGAATAATCTCGCCAACTGTTATGTCGGACAAAACAACCTCAAAGACAGTGAATCCTCATATCGGGCGGCTCTGGCGATCAATCAAAAATCGACCGACCCTAGAAAATCGATTTTGGCGAGTTTAGTTGGTTTAGCAAATGTCCTTCTTATGGAGCATAAAGCCAAAGAGGCCAAACCAATTGCACAAGAAGCTCTGGCATATGTAGAAAAACATCCGCAGCAACCCATTTCCGATCTCGCCAACACATATTCTCTTTGTGCCAATGTCTATTTGAGCACAGGCGATCTCAGTCTCGCCGAGCCGCTTTTAGTTAAAGCCACCGGCTTGGATGAAAAGGCATTCGGCAAAAATTCACAACAGCTCGCAGTAGACACAAGTAACCTCGCTACGCTTCGGCAAAGACAGGGAAAGAGTACGGAAGCTTCAAAACTTTATGAGCAATCACTTGGGATAAAAGGAAGTGATTCTAGCGATAACAATAAAATCGCAACCTTAGCAAATCTCGCTAACATGGCGATGGACAAGCACCAAAACGACCAGGCAGTCGACTACTTCAAACAAGCAATTGATCTATGCCAGAAGGATCCAGGCAACAATAACGATGAACTAATGCAACTGCAGAATGGCCTTGGTTGCCTTTACGTTGAGCAGAATAATTTGGACGAAGCCGAGAAGCTGCTTTTTGCCGCCATAGCGACAGCACAAGATATGGCGAACCCACCTCTCGATTTTATCGCTACTAGTTGCAATAACGTCGGCAATGCTCTATACAAACAAAACAAGTTTGACGAAGCAGAGATGATGCTCAAACGTTGCGTGGACACCAGGGCAAAGCTCAATGGCCCTAACAACAGGGAAACAGGCTTGGCAGTTAGCAATCTCGCTGTCGTTTACGCTAGCGACAAAAAATACGACGAATCGGAAGCTCTCTTCAAACAAGCAATTTCTATCTTTGAAAGTGCACCTAATTCAAAGAACGATTTGAAAAACTGCTATCAGAACTATGCAGGCATGGTTCAAGCGTCAGGCAATCAAGAACGTGCCACACAGCTAGCAACCAAAGGAAATATGATTTAGGGCTGGGATTCTTTAGACCAGGAATCGCTTAGATAGAGGGGGCGGAGGCTGTTCACGGCAGCAGCGATCGCCGACCCATTATTGAGAAGTGTCGCACCAGCCGGTCCAACCAGCCCCACAGCTGCCAGGCACAAGCCGGCGCTGTTCGGAATCATGGCCAGTGAAAGATTCTGTTTGACCAAATCCATCGCACTGCGAGCTATCTTAATTGCTTCCGGCAATCTGCGCAGATCGCCGTCCGTCAAAACGATATCAGCACCTTCTCTAGCGGCTTCGGTACCGCCGTGCAACGAGAGCGCCACATCGGCGTGAGCCAAGGCTGGAGAATCGTTGATACCATCACCGATCACTGCAACATTGAAGCCTACCGATTTCAATTGTTTGACGAGAGTGGCTTTTTGCTCAGGGAAAGATCTCGCCATTACGTCAGTAATGCCGCAGGCTCTAGCAATTAGCTGTGCTACTTCTTCGCCATCACCGGTTGCCATAACAAGTTTTTTGACACCCAGTTTTTTGAGCTGAGCAATTGCTTGTGATGCTTCCGGTCTGATTTGATCGCTGTAGGCAATTAGTCCAGCGAGCTTCCCGTCGATCGCAACATAAGCTAGAGATTCAGCCCGGGTGCCAGTTTCTAATTCTGTTTGTTTTGCTTCGCTGACCGGCACGCTTTCCGATTCCATAAGGCGCCGGCTGCCAACGAGCACGTCGAGATCGCCGACTTTGGCTCGTACTCCCATGCCTCGGATGAACTTAGAATCATTGCGTTCCGGCACTGTCAAATTGCGCTGAGTAGCAGCTTTCACGATTGCGCGCGAGGCTGGATGGTGAAGGCGTTGTTCAACGGATGCTGCGTATGCTATGAGTTGATCCTCATTGTATTCTCCAAGTACGACCACACGCGTAATCTTAGGCTCTCCAAGAGTGAGTGTGCCTGTCTTATCGAACACAACAGCGTCAATAGTGGACAATCTTTCCAGAGCAGCACCGCTCTTAATAAGGATGCCTTTCCGCCCAGCGCTGTGCATGGAAGAAAGCACCGCTGTTGGTGCAGCAATTCGAATACCGGTACTGAAGTCAAATATAAGCATGCTCATGAGCCTGACCACATTGCGGGTAAGTGCAAAGCACAAACCGGCACTGAGTATGATCGGCACAACGAGCTTGTCTGCCATCAATGAAGCGTAGTTCTGTATTTTGGTTTCATGAAGCGGTGCCGACTTAACCGATTCGAGTACGCCACCAGCCTGAGTATTACTGCCGACTGAATCACAGATGACATAGATCTTGCCTTCAAGAACAACAGTGGAAGCATAAACTTTGCCTCCTTTATCCACTTCAACAGGAAGCGCTTCGCCTGTGAGTTTGGATTGATCCAGGGCAGCTTGTCCAGCTGTGACGGTGCCGTCTACTGGCACCATTTCACCTGGATAAATAACGATCAAATTGCCAACTTGAACTTCTTCAGCCGGCACGCAAATTCTTTTCTTGCCTTTAACCAACCAGGCGTTTCTGCCGGAAAGACCAAGCAAGTCATCGACGATCTTTCTGCAGCGTTTTGAGGTTTGTTCGCGAATGAATTCACCAAATGCGATCAATCCTGTCATGAAACAGGCTTCAGTCAGCCTGCCACTAACCATCATTAGACTGGCAGCCATGCCATCTAATGCATCAACACCCAATTTACTTTCATCGTAACCAGTCCGGAATGCTCTTAAACCGATCGGCACCACTGATATAACCAGCAAGGAGCGCGTCAACAAAACGGGCAATCCGAATATTCCGGAAGCAAACGCCAATCCGCCCACAACCAACTGCACAGTCGGGGCAAAGATCCTTTCCAATAGCGTCAATCCGCGATCGATGAAAGCAAATTTTCCTCTGATTGAAGGAAGATTCGGTTTTGATACGTTTACATCTAATTGCAATTCATCTTGCGTGAATCGCATTTCTTCAATCTCGCTAAGCAGATCGCGTTGCGAAAGAACTTCTATGTCATAGTCAACGACAAGCGCTCCGCACCTTTCGTTGGCGCGAACAGCGGATACACCAATCATTGCTTTGATACGGCTTACTAGAGCACCAGCAAAACCTAAATCGTACTGTACCTGTGGAGAGTAGAGTCGAACCCGCCCTATTGTTTCGTGCCTCAAGAATATCTCGGCTCGGAAAAGAGATAACTGGCCTTCGGAGCCAGACTCATCTCCATTCGAGCTTATGCTCGGCAAAACAACGGTTTCGCCGCCCCGCGTTTGCGGAGCTGGCAATTTGATTGGGTTCGATGTCATTGCTCGGATACCTTTATTTTCTTAGAAGCTCCATTTGCAGCTATTGCTGGGGTTGGAGAAGTAGCTGGAGGAGCGGACGGATGGAACTTTATATAGGTATCAAATGCGTAGTAGAACAAAACCAAGGCAGGCACATGGCCCACTACGTTCTTGGATTTGGTGGCTCGCAATAGACCTGCACCGAGGAAAACCAGGGGTACAAGACTTTTTAAATCCAAATAGTTGTTGGTCTTTTTGGCTAAAGTCTCATCGAAATGTTTAGCCCGTTTTTTGACCATGTGCGCGAAGATCGAAAATCCCGGGATGAGCATTTCGCCTTCTTCTTCCAAAACCTCTTCGAATAGATCGAATGCAACTGAATCCATGGCACCGTGGATATCCGGCAAAATATTCGGCTTTTCGTCATGGCTAATTAGTACGCTGCCAGTGCGTTCGTTGACTTCAACGTCATTCACTCCAGGAACTTTGGAAACTTTATCGCGAATTTTTTGAGCTACTTCTTTCGTACGACTTCGCTTGGGAAGGCGATAGCGAGTGCGATGCGGCAGGTGGTGAGAAACACCCTTTTTGTGGGTGACAGACTTGTGAACCATCAGTTGCTCCATCTCGTTCCTCTTCTTAAACAGTTCACCGCCGCTCGCAATTGTTGCAGGCGGCGGATCAATATAACTGCGCTCAGCGCGCTCCTATAACGTCCGCTCTGCTCAAGCTTTGTGAGAGGCGACGTGTTTATCTTGCCCTTGTTGTTTGCGTTCCGCTTTCACTTCGGCTACGACATCACTGGCTTCTTCTTTGATTTCAGCTACCAGGTCTTTTACACCTTCGGAAATCGTAAGTCCTGCACGTACTGCTTCTTTAGCAACAGTTTTAAGCATCTTTCTGCTGCCAGGGATGGCAAACAAAACTACGGCGGCTAAGCCCCAACGTCCGGTCGCACCTTCGAAAATTTCTTCGATCATCTTTTCCAATTCCTCCCACAAACAACTGAAGCACCATTCAACTCGCAAAAGCGACGCTTCCTGCTCGATCACCCTCTAAGTTTGGTCCCCAATAGGGAGTCGGGTCGGCAGAAAAAGTAATTAATCTATATTACATGTGCTGAAGGCATATTGGGGAGAAATATTGGGTGCAAAAGTAAATCTTAAAGTTTGAGGTTAAGGCCGGGCGCTACCCGCCCTTCCCAAAATTTCGAGGCGCTCGTCGTCATTTTTCCTCCATCCCTTAACCTCGTTTCTTAACCTCTATTCCTAACCCGAGTAAGCGCTCCAGCGGCACTGCAGGGCGTTCCAGCCTCCCCTGATCGCCACCACACTCCGAGATTACTCCGCGCTTCTCTTTTTGGTTCGGTTTTCTCTGACAACTCCGAGTCGCCCTTTCGTCTTTTTGCAGCTTCGAACACCTGTTCGAGAAAAAGACAAAATTCGAACAGGGTACAAAAACACCCAAAGCGATCCTGCTCGGAACCATGCGCCTTTGGCTGTACAAAGCCACACCACCTATTTTTGAACACATACCGCGCTTAATGTTCACTTGTTAGTTTGCAACGAACCACCGCAAAGCGCAGCCGTTGCGAGGAGCAATGGCTGCGCGACGCGCAATACATGCGGAGAAGGCGGCGGAGGAGCCGCCGGAGCATCTATTTATTACCGCCGGAGCATCTATTTATTAGGCTCTATTTACTGAACGCCTAATAGCTGAACTTCGAACACTAAGGTTGCATTCGGGGGGATTACGCCACCGGCGCCTCTGCCACCGTAACCGAGGTTCGGCGGAATGATGAGTTTTCTCTTGCCGCCTATTTTCATACTGGCGACACCTTCATCCCAACCTTTAATAACTTGTCCCTGGCCAAGTATGAACTTGAAAGGATCTCCTCGATCGACAGAACTATCGAACTTTGTGCCGTTGGTCAGCCATCCTGTGTAATGCACAACCACAGTTTGACCGATTTGTGGAGCAGCTCCATTCCCAACAATCTCATCTGTGTACTTCAAACCCGATGGGGTTGTGACTTCTGTATTTGCAACCATCCTAATTGCGCCCTCCGATTGAGGTGTGGCTTGCAATTGAGGGGAGGCAAATCCAAAAATTACCATCAACCCGATCAGACGCGACAGCCGCACTTTGCTTTTGGTCATCATAATTACTCACTCAAAGAATAACGTGCACATTATAGCCACTTGGCTTAGTCTCGAATAAATCGGAAGAGTGTATCCTTTCTTTTGGATCAACTTGCACAATGGAGACCCGTATGATCAGGTTGCTGGTTGTTGATGATCACAAGCAGACTCGCGACCAAATAATCGGCCAGTTAACCGAAGGTGGCTTAATTAGAGTGGTTGGCGAAGCGGAAACTTCCGACCAGGCTCTTAAAGTGAGTGAGCAGCTTTTACCGGATATTGTCCTCCTTGATTTACACTTACCGGGTTTAATTGGTTCGATTGATTTAGTAAAACGTTTGACGCACTTGCGCAATGTCAAGGTAGTGGCATTTGCCAGCCAAAGCAGAGCAGCCGACGTTCAAGACTTTCTGGAAGCAGGTGCTTCCGCTTACATATTGAAAGAAGACTCCTTAGAACTCATCAAAATGTCTTTGCTCATGGTGTCGCGCGGCAAGCATCATGTTTTGTCACCTGCGCTACCTCACCAGGTAACCAAACTCAGTACACAAGAAAGACAATTGCTCAGAGAGGTTACTCAAAGAGGTAAGCTCGCAAAAGCATCAGCACGACTAGGAATTCCTGAAAGCGAGTTGTCGGAAACGTTGCATAAATTAGCGCAAAAGTTGGAACTGCATGATGCAGAAGCGCTCATTCGTTGGGCTAAGAAACAGGGCTTTTAAGACGCGAACGTAGCCGAGGTTCAGCGTCTCCGCCATACACAATAAATCACTCTCAGGTCATTTTGTGCTACCTGAATAGTGATCGCCATCACCCGCCAAGAACAACGAACCAAACCTGGAGATGAGCAAATTCACCTCGATTGTTCACCTGTAGGCTTGATCAATTTCCGGACGGTATGTGACACATTAGTAGTGTGCCTGGAGCGAGTGCAAGAGGCCGCCCGAGAGAGCTACATAGACTGAATGAGCACGGTGTGCGACTTGCACCGGCTAAATGGATCACGGTTTCAATAGGGGAGATTGCGAAATGACCATTACTTTAACCAAAGCAGCACCGGAAGCCCGTTTGGATCTGAGAGGATACTATTTGAATACGCTGCGCAATAGTTATGAAGTACAAAGCGAACAGCGTAAAGCAGAGCTGATTCAAGTTTGGGAAAAGTCAGTTCGAAACGATAATCTTCGCAAACTGAGAAACATCAGCACATCCAAATCCACAGCACAGCACGTGCAAGATGGGATCGCTGCATTCTTCAATATGTTCGTTAATATTGAGCGCCAAGAATCACAAGAACCAGAAAAATCCTTGCTGTCAATATTCGATTGTTCAACTACCCCCCAGCTCAGCTGGAGTAGGTAGTTTTGGCATAGGAATAATGAGCCCTAACAAATTGAACGCTAGAAATACAATCGCAAAAAATAAAAGAACCCATTCCCCGTTATTGAAATGTTTTCTCGGTTCTTTATCAGGTGTTTCAACAGATCGCCAGAAAGAATTGAGCATATCTTGACCCACCACCAGTGGTATCGAAGTACCGAATGCAGCAAAAAACGGCTGAACCTGTTCAGGCCCAACATGGAATGAAGTAGCAAAATACAACGTCAGCAAAGTTAAAATCAAAGCAGTCATAGCCGGGTTGACAGCCCACAACTTATTCAATGCCCTCGCCAGTTCTGGAGGTTGCGTTCCCCCCGCAGCCTCCTCGCCTTTTAAAGGATATAGATCTGCTATCTGCTTATAAATGCGGAAAGTGAAAATGCATTGAATAAAGGGAGGAATCGTGCCTATCGCATGCACTACGACGTTCATTTTTCGGCAGTAATCCATGGTTTTCTTGGCGAGTGGACGATCGGGCACTTTCGCCAATTCTTCTTCAGTTGCATTTTTTGCAAAGGCCTGCAGTTCTTTCCAATTTTTGTAATACCACCACCATGAGTAGGCCGTACAACTCAGCACGTTAAGCACAAGTACATGCGAGAGCAATTGGCGATTCGACTCAGGCGGCAACGTCTTTGCCCCTTCTTTTGTGGAATCTGCTTGTTTCGCTTGTTTACTCATTTTCTCAGCTTCTAAGAGAAAGCTTACGTACTATAATAACTGCTCAAGCGTAAGATAGCGCATTCTCACTCCGATGCGTCGGGAGACTATATAGATGGTTAATTCAGTTGTAATTGTAGGGCGAGCCGGTCGTGATCCCGAAATGAAGTATTTCGAGTCTGGTCGGGTCAAAACAAGTTTCAGCCTGGCTGTAAATCGTCCCACCAAAGAAAAGGAAACCGATTGGTTTGATATTGAGATCTGGGGACGACAAGCCGAGATAGCCGGCGAGTACGTACGCAAGGGCAGTCTTATCGGTGTGGAAGGAAGACTGGACTTCAGTCGCTGGACCGATGATGCCGGCAACAAGAACGTGCGCCCCTATGTACACGCCACAAATTTGCGCTTGCTGGGCAGCAAGAAAGATAATGTCGGCGGCGAAATGCCAGGAAACGAAAGTTTCTAGTTACGCTAAACCACGCGTCAATTGCGTGTAGTAGTTTCGCACTTCAACGGTGCGGGGATGAATAATACGTCCTTGCATTAGCAAATCTCGCAAGCTCATGTCACAGGTTACGCGGACCGCAAGGTTGAGTGCCTGTGCATCACCAATTTCTTTAGCGCGTTCCAGAGCTTCCCAAATCGGTTTAGTGAAATCCTCAGACCGACCAGGTTCTATAGCATCTGCCAGAAAAACGACAATCGACAATGTCGTCATTGCTACAGCACCCAGGGTGTGTTCGCGGATGGCGTTAAGGACAAGCTCGTCTGCGAAATTCAGTTCGCGTTTTACGACTTCTGCAGCGATCGGTCCATGTAAAAGATGGCCGTTCTCTTCATAAACTTTGTCCAGTGGCAGACCATAATCGTTAGCCAATTGCACCAACTGTCTGTCCTTAAATTCTTTGCAGGCATCGTGGAGCCAGCCTGCCAATTCAGCCTTTTCAGGTTCTGCGCCGTACTGTTTAGCAAGTTTGCGAGCCGTTTGCGCCACTCCAGTGATATGGCGGAAGCGCTTTTCTGAAACTCGCGACTTGACCCATTTTTTTGCTTGCTCAATTGTCAGTGCAGAAAATTCCGTCACCACTACCTGCTGCCTCCAGGCTTTTCAACAATTTCATCAACTGGATTTTGAGCAACTTCGGCATAGTATCCTTTGCGTTTGATGATGTCATTGACGGCGCTTGGCACCATATATAGTATCGAACGACCTTCTCGTATGCGTTTCCGGATCGTAGAACTCGAAATCTCTACAAAGGGAAACTGAATGATTTCATAGCGCGCTCCTTTGAGGACCTGACGCTCCAGATCGGACAAAGGATTAAGCGGTCGTTCCAGGGTTAGCTGATTGTGTACGCTAGTGTGAACTCCATCGGCGGGG
>CAJCIF010000011.1 GCA_903970355.1 Actinomycetota bacterium | reverse complement strand
GGCCGATCGGCGACTGATCGATATCGATCACTTTGTCGAGTTCCTCAACACCTTCCACGCGCTTGAGCCCTTTCGGGTGGGGCACAGAGCCATTTAGGCGATGCCTGAGATATTGATAGAGGAGGTCGTTCACCAATGTTGATTTACCGGATCCACTGACACCAGTCACAGCAATAAACTGATTGAGATCAAGTTCGACAGAAATATTTTTCAAATTATTGAGGCTGGCATCAACAATTTTGATAGTCAGGCCATTACCCGAGCGGCGTTTCTTTGGAACCGGAATTACTTTGCGACCACTCAAATAGGCACCGGTAGCTGAATCTTTTGCATTGCAAATGGCGTTAATATCGCCCTCTGCCACTACATAACCACCATGTAATCCTGCCCCGGGACCAATATCGACGATCCAATCGGCCTGGCGAATCGTATCTTCATCGTGTTCAACAACAAGAAGAGTATTGCCCAGGTCGCGCAAACGCTTCAATGTCGCAATGAGGCGATTGTTATCACGCTGGTGCAAACCTACCGAAGGTTCATCCAAAACATACAAAACGCCTGATAGCCCGGAACCGATTTGAGTAGCAAGCCTGATGCGCTGCGCTTCGCCACCAGAAAGTGTGTTTGCCTGGCGATCAAGAGTTAAATACTCCAAGCCGACATCGAGCAAAAACTTAAGACGTGCTCTTACTTCCAGTAAGATTTGATGAGAAATTGTTTTTTGCCGTTCCGTAAATTTGGCAGGCAAATCAGTAAAAAATCTGCTCGCCTTCTCAACGGAAAGATGACTGACTTCCGCAATAGAAAGTTCATCAATAGAGATAGCCAGACTCTCCGGCTTAAGACGAGCACCCTTGCAACTCTCGCACGGCATCTGGGTCATGAAGTTTTCAATTTCTTGCTTGACTCGATCGGATTGCGATTCATCATGGCGGCGTTTCAAATTTGGAATGACACCTTCAAAGGGTTTCTTGTATTCCCAGAATTCGCGGCCATCGAAAGAATCATGAGCCAACTTGATTTTTTCATCACCGGAGCCATAAAGAATGACGGCCTGCTGAGGTCGAGTCAGCTTGTGAAAAGGAGTCTCTATGCTGAATTTGTAGTGTTTTGCAACAGAAGAAAGGATCTGGTCGTAATAGACATTGCCTGTTTTTGCCCAGGGGAAAACAGCACCCTCAGCAATTGATTTGCTGGAATCCGGCACAACAAGTGTGGGATCAACTTCAAAGGTGGCCCCCAACCCATGACAGTCGGAACAGGCACCGTAAGGGCTGTTGAAACTGAAAATGCGCGGCGAAATTTCAGCAAAGCTGATGTTGCAATTGGCACAGGCAAAATTTTCCGAAAACAAAAGTGTTCTCGGATTTGATTGATCGAGAACATCAACTAAAACGTTGGATTTCCCCCATTTGAGCCCAAGTTGCAAACTATCTGCCAGTCGCGATTGAATGGTTGGTTTAACGATCAGCCTGTCTATAACAAGTTCAATTGTGTGTTTTTTGTTTTTATCAAGGGCGATGTCATCTTCGAGTTCGACTACTTCTGAATCAAGTCGAATGCGCACAAAGCCTTCTTTACGCAAGTCTTGAAAGAGGGCTTGATATTCACCCTTACGGCCGGCAATGAGAGGGGCGAGAATTTGAATTTTCGTTCCTTCCGGTAAATTCAAAACCTGATCGACAATTTGATCGATCGTCTGCGGATTAATAAGGCGTTTGCACTGCGGACAGTGCGGCGTACCAACGCGTGCATATAGCAAACGCAGGTAGTCGTAGATTTCCGTCACCGTTCCTACTGTTGAGCGCGGATTGTGACTGGTTGATTTTTGATCAATTGAAATGGCAGGTGATAAGCCATCTATGCCATCGACATCCGGTTTGTCGAGTTGACCGAGAAATTGCCTTGCATAAGCAGAGAGAGACTCAACGTAGCGTCTTTGCCCTTCTGCAAAAATAGTGTCAAAAGCAAGCGAAGATTTTCCGGAGCCGCTTACGCCAGTCACAACCACCATTTTGTGGCGCGGAATCTTAAGACTGATATTTTTCAAGTTGTGCTGGCGAGCGCCGCGCACAACTATGGCATCGTTTATTGCCGGTTTGCCATCACCGTTACTGCTATTAGACATCTGGTCCTTGGGTTGCATCAGACTAAATGATAACGTTTCACCTGCAAAATCTTTCGAATAAGTAGTTTGAGACCGAAACTGGTAACAATTCCTGTTCGTAAAGCCGTTTTAATTAGAGCCTTTTGCGGGTACATAGAAGGCAGCTCGGGTCCAAATTTAGTCAGGGTCTTGCTTAGTTAGAGCAGGGGGAGAATTCATGGCGGGTAGTGGAAAACAAGACTCCCGTTACAAGTTACCGCCTGTACCGATAGACGAACGCCTGGACGAAAGTGTCAAGGAAAAACGCAGCTCGGTAAGCCGGAGCGGTATGTCTGGCATGAATCATACCAACCCGCACAGAGCTAATGCCAGAGCAAGCGGACGGCACCGTAAGCTGCCCCCCGAAAATTATAAAGAAGCGCATCAATCCATGACTCGCTTCGTTGACGGCATTTTTGACCTCCTACAAATGGCAGCCTATGAGATTAACAAGGCAACCCATGGCTCTGAGCTTGAACTGACGTGGTTCCGTCCGGAACCGGAAAAGGACAAAGAACCTCAGCCTGTTTGGACAAGCGAATTAGTAAAACCAGCACCCGTTGTAGGCAGGCTTTCAACAAGGTTTTGGAGCTTAGTTTTGAAAGGCAGCGCTACTGAAATTCAGGCCTTTATTCTGCCTGTAGAAAAATTGCTCGGCTTCAGTACAAGCTCAGCCGGATATACCCCGTACGTAACGGCTCGCTCGGAAATGGGAGCAAACGGCATTGTCTGGAAAATCGAAAATGTCTATATAAGGCGTGAGCACATTCCCATTCTGGCGCGCCATCTCATGGAAACGGTTATGAAGTGCGCCCGCCGCCAGCCCTTTGAACCGAACAGCTTTTCACTTGGTGGAATCGGCATTACCGCCCATGATCCGCCCGAGGTGGACCATCGCCAGCTTGAACGCGAAGCCTTTTATGAGGACATGAAACGCGCCGCTGCCAGTGATCCGCAGCCGGAACTGGCACGCACCTCGCAAGATATGAATAGCTTTAAGCACAACGAAAGTCTTTCTCTTTCGCCAAG
>CAJCIF010000010.1 GCA_903970355.1 Actinomycetota bacterium | reverse complement strand
TTTCCCTACACGACGCTCTTCCGATCTACCATGGGCCAGCGCAACTGGACAGGCTAGAAAAGCCGAAAAGACAGAGCAAACCAACGCTTTCATGTTCGCCACCCAAGATTGGGGATTATATCCAGCATAGGTATTGTTTGTGGAGGTTACGTGACCACCCTACCCTGGTTGCCACCAAATGTGACAGCGGCAAAAGCAGCTAACCGACGATCGGCAGCTTTTCTTCATGTACCTTTTGTTCGCCGAGATAAACAGTGAAAACCAATTCCGTTCCAACGATTGGTAAGCCGTTGATATTTAAAACGAAGTGCGCGGTTCCCGCAACTTGCACTTGCACTTCCAATGGCAACTTTGCAATTGAGGTTCTGACGCCTTGCTCGTCGGTAGTTTCAATGTCCAAAATCAAATCGAATTTACCGGCGTCCGACTTTGCAAAGCAATAAAACGCCAGCGCCGGCAGTACCTGCAGTGCCCTAGTTACAACCTGAAAGATGCCTATAAGACTTACTTTGCCCGTTTGGGCCTCGACCACCGCTTTATCAGCGAAGATTGCATATTCAATGTCGAACATCTTTGCTTCCCATTACATGGATCTGCACTATTATTCCAGAGATGCGTCCAGTTGACTTGCCGGACTTAGTAATGCGGCGATTTTTCAAAAAAATTGTAAATATAGATCTCATATGCTCGAGTTATGCAAATGGAGTTGCCACCAAATTCGATAGCACGGTGCATACACGCTGACTATGCAATTGAAACTTGATTGAAATTTGGCTGAGGTAGCTTCTGAAACGGTTGCAATCCACATTAAAAATCTGGCCCAAGCTTGCGGTTTTGCCGAGAAGGGGTGTATAAACTGGACTTCGCTCGTTAGAAACGTGAGGTTATTATGGGCAGTCGCAAACTTTTCGGACTTACTCAAATTACGGCAGCAACACTGGTTCTCGCCTTTTGCATTGCACCTGATGCTGCACCGCGGGTGAAGGCAAAGCCAAAAGCAGACACAACCACGAAAGTTTATAAGGGCACAATTAGCCGGCAGGTTCAGTCCGCTGAAAAACTTATGGCGTCAGGCAAATACAATGAAGCCGCTGAATTATTTCACGAAGCGCTCAATCAAAATCCGAAAGATGTTGCCGCGCGAGTTGGTTATGGGATGGCTTGCGTAAAGCAATTTCAAATCGATCGTGCCGGTGAGGAATTTGACAAAGCTCTCAATCTAGATCCGAAAAATGCCCTCGCTCACTGCGGCAAAGCGCTCTGCGCCGTTTACAAACTGCAATCTTCATCTACCACTATTCAGAAGAATCGCAGCTCTTATTTGAGTCTTGCTGAAAAGGAATGTCAAACTGCGATCGAAATAGATCCGCAATTGCCGGAGGCGCATTACACGCTTGGACAAGTCTACAAAGAAGAAGGCAATTTGGACAAAGCAGCACGCGCCTTTGAAGGTGCAACCAAACTCGAACCCAAGTATTCAGATGCCTTTACGGGTTTAGGAACGGTCAAGCTTTTACAAAACAGTGTTGAAGAAGCGGAGTCGAACTTTAAACAAGCAATTAGCCTTAATACCGGCAATTCAACTGCGCACTATGGCTTAGCGCAAGTGATGTTGCGTAAAGGTTTGACCGACGAAGCAATTTCAGAATTGAATACTTCGTTGTATCAGAATAGAAACAGCGCGCCGGTTCACTACTCTCTTGGCAAAGCCTATGAAACTCAAGGAAATACCGTTGCAGCGGTCAAAGAGTATCAAGAGGCAATCCGCATAAAACCGGAAAATCCTTCTGCCTATCTCGGTATTGCCAATATCCGCGAAGCCAGAGGTGACATCGAACATGCCATTGCCGAATTGCGATCCGGTTTGGAACTCTGCCCGAACAATGCTGAATTGACTTTGCGAATTGCCAACGACAGTTTGAAGCTTGAAAAACTGGATGATGCAATAAAGTCGTACGAGAACGTTCTATCGGTAGCACCAAAAAGTACAGCGGCAGTTGAAGGTCTTACTCGTGCTTTCTATTTAAAAACGCAAAAAGAAACTTCCTCTGCATTTCTCTCTTCAAACGATTTCGAGCAAGCTGAAAGATCGCTTGCCCGAGCAATCAAGATGAATCCCAACAGCTTGCAATTGCGTTTGGCTCAAGCGAAGTTGCGCTCTCTCTCTGGCAAGCCGGTTGATCTCACTCAAATTGGCACGCCTACAAATGATCCGGAACGAATATCTTATGCGGAAGCGTTACTTGCCCAAAATCGTTTTGATGAAGCAAGTGCTCAGATGAACACTGTCATTGCCAACGTCACAAGAGCAAAAGATCTGTTTGCAGTCGGCGATCTTTCTTTGACTATTAAAGATCTTAATAGCGCCGAAGCAGCTTACAAAAAGGCGCAAACAGTCGAAGGTGAAGGAGTGGCAGAAAGAGCAGAACGTGGCTTGGCAGCAGTTGCAAAAGCTCGTGAAACTTCTAAGCAAAGCGTCACCCTGGGAGAAGATCTCGCCAGACGGAAACAGTATGCAAGCGCTATCGATCAGTTTAAGACTGCGATCTTCAATGATCCCAGGCAAGCAGATGCCCGCAATGATCTCGCCGAATCACTCGAAAGACTCTACGGCAATTCGCCAAAAGATCTGCGAGAAGCAATGAAACAATATCGCGCTTATTTAACGCTCAATACGAACATACCGGTCAAAGATCGTGAAAAGCTCGAAAAGCACATAGTAAAACTCGACTCGAAAGCCTTCAAATTGGAACAAAAGAATCGCATTGCCAAGAAATAGAATCCAAATCTAAAACGCATTCTATAATGAGAGCAGGCGGTCTGCTATATGCGTTTTGCTCTGGCCACAAATCGAACAATTTTGCGCCTTCTATGGTGCTCAGTTGCGACTGCCTTTATATTTCAGAACTTACCCAAAGTTCAGGCGAGTGACTGGAAGCTTATGCAAATGTGCCGAGATACCGGTGAAACTTTCGTCTCCCTGTCGGATAAAGCCGTAAAAATAGAAACCAAACGAACACAAATTATCGTAATCTCTAAGGCACCAGACTGGAATGTCTATGTATTTTCAAACTTGACCAAATCGATAATCAAGATTGATCTCGCTCATTACGACGGACAATTTCATATGGTCTACGCAGCGTTTGGAAATCCTAACTTCACTACAGCGCCACTCCACAAATTTGAAGACACCAAGTTATGGAATATACCAATAGAAAAACACCATACTTTGCCAACCTACGCTGCGCAACAGATAAATCTCTATCACGCCAGAGCATTTTCTGGAATTTTTCCAAAGTATGTTGAGTGCTGGACAGCACCTTCCCTTAGCCACAGCAAGCAAATTTGCACTGTTCTCTCACGCAATTATGGCTGCCCCGACCTTCACACAGTTCCCATTCAATTGACATGGCTTCCCGTTGTTCAGGATCCCAAAGAAACTCAACTACGCACAATCAAATGCGAACCTGCTTCATTCACGGACAAAGATTTTGAAGTACCTAAGGGATACAAAGCCGTGAAGGAATATCAGCAAGTCAACCCACATACAGCTGGTGGCAATAATGACGCCTTGCTTTATGATGCCCTCAAAGGTTTCAAGGATACTTACGGGGGGCTCAAGTAGAAACGGCTTCCGGTGGCGGCTGAATCTTCTTTACGAACCTCTGGTAGTTTTTACGGGTAATAAACGTTTCCATAGATTGCATGCGATCCAAATAAACCTTGCCTTGCAAGTGATCGCATTCATGTTGAATTACTCTTGCTATATAACCTTCGTAGGTTTCTTCACGTTCCTCGCCGGATACTGTGTGATTCCGCACCACAATCTTGGTTGAGCGAGGCACATGACCGAGATATCCCGGTACGCTAAAACAGCCTTCCCAATCCAATTCAGTTTCTTCGCTATAAAAAATAATTTCCGGATTGATCAAAACCACAAGTTGGTGCTCGGGCCGATCTGGGAAAAGATCTGTTTTGCGCACTTCGGCAACTGCCACTTGGGTATCGAGGCCATACTGATTGGCAGCTATTCCTGCACCCTGAATGCCGCGCACCACCGCGGTCAGTAAAGTCACTCGTTCTGCTGCCTCGGCAAAATCCGTTACCATTGTGCAAGGACGGCGGAGAATTGGATCACCGACGAACACGAGATTATCAAAGTACTCTTCCACTTTTGGATCTTGAATAGTGGTCGACACGTCAGTTTCCTCCGGATACGAGTTTAGCAATTGCATAAGCAACAGCGGCTGCTATTGCGCCTATTACGAGTGTTTGCACAGCGCTCTTAAGGGGCTGATTTCCCGTGAATTTGCCTTTTATAAAGCCGAATGCCGCAAGAGCAAACATCGTAATCAAAATGGAATAACGCAAAGATAGCTCCGCCGGATGCAGCATCATATACGGTATCAGTGGAATTAACCCACCGACAATGTAAGATCCGGCAATAGTGAGGGCACTGATCAACGCCCGTTGCGGATCTGGCTCTTCCATACCTAATTCGAAGCGCATCATAAAATCGACCCACTCTTTAGGGCTATTTTGAAAAGCTTGCAAAATAGGAGCAATTTGCTCGTCCTTCAGTCCATATTCACGAAATATGTGTGTCACTTCTAACCGTTCTTCTTCCGGAATTTCAGTGACTTCCTGCGTTTCGCGTCGATGCTCACTAAGATAGTGATCGCGATCGCTTCTAGCGGCAAGATAGCCGCCTAGCCCCATCGCAATTGAACCTGCTGCCACCTCCGCCAGACCAGCAGTAACAACAAGGTTTGACGAAGCAAACGCACCGGACAAGCCAGCCGCCAGAGCAAAAGGAACCGTCAAGCCATCGGACATTCCGATGACGATGTCCCTGATAATTGCACCTCCGGTAAAGTGCCGCTCGGTGTGCGGTGTTTGAGGCATCGTCCAAATCTCAAATAGCCAGTTCTGCTTGCATTAGCATACTAAACAGCCTCAGTTATACGCGCTTTTGCGTATTGTTAATTGTTTATCGCAGAGCTAAATTGGAGCTATGGGGTTCGCGAGGGGAAACGTCGATGGCTTTTGAATTGACAATGTATTACATCCTGGCCGGATTATTTTGGCTGAACATGCTTTCGATCTGTTTCGTCACAATGGCAACCGGTCAACTACCTAATTGCTTGTTCGGATTACCTTTTGGTTAACGAGCCGAATGCATCGACATTTGCTTAACAAATGATATCCAATCTATTGGCCGATTACTGCTTGCATGTTAACCTGGCTGCCAGTCAGTCAATTTGCGCGAGAATCATATAACCATGTTTCAAGGTCATCACCATCATCATGTTCTTAATGAGGGTTTCTGACCAGCGCATTTCAACATGAATTGAAACTGTTCAGAGCCCGCCCTAGAGAGCGGGCTTTTTTGTCAGCAAGCAGGAGAGGATTCCATTCCGATGTCAACCACAATTGAAAACGGCAGCGATAAGCTCAAGCTCACGCTTCCAACCGGTCGCATACAAGATAAAGTGATACGTTTACTAGAACAAATCGGCATCGCTTTCCTCTCCACAGGGCGGTCTTATCGACCCGTTTGCACTGACTCTACGATCATAACGAAGATGCTCAAAGCGCAAAATATTCCTGCACTTGTGGGGCTCGGTCGCCACGACTGCGGATTTTCCGGACTTGACTGGATTTACGAACAAAACGCCGATGTTGTGGAGCTGCTCGATTTGGGATTTGATCCAGTAAGAATCATTGCTGCCATGCCGGAAGATCTTGTTGATGCGCACGGCAAAAGAGGAAATACCGGGCGCAAATTGATTGTTGCTTCTGAGTACGAGCGCCTGGCAAAAGACTTTATCAAACAAGAAAACCTGGATGCCATTTACGTTCATGCCTTCGGTGCTACTGAAGCATTGCCGCCTGAAGATGCCGACATCATTATCGACAACACGTCATCCGGAGCCACTTTGAGACAGAATCGTCTAAAGATAATCGGTGAGCTGATGAAATCTTCGACGCGCTTCATTGCCAACAAAACGGCTATGGAAAATCCAGTGAAGCGCAAAAAATTGGAAGAAATGACGATGCTCATGAAAAGCACCATTCTCGCTCGCAATAAAGTGATGATTGAAATGAACGTTTCAGCAGATCTTTTCGACAAAATCGTAGGTGACTTGCCGTGCATGAAAGCGCCCACAGTTTCTAAGCTCCATAATTCAGACGGTTACGCGGTGAAAATTGCCGTACCCAGCTGCGATGTGCCGGACCTGATTCCACGCCTCGTTAAACTTGGGGCTACCGACATCCTCGAGTACAAAGTTGAAAAAATAGTGCCATAACAATGAGAACAAAAGCATCATGGTTGAAGCAATAGACGTAGTAGAAATCGGAGCCGGCAATATTGGCAGCGTCAAACGTTGTTTGGAGATGCTCGACATTCGTTATCAGGTAGTGAATGCCACCAACCCACCAACCGGAGATATGCCACTTCTTCTGCCTGGAGTAGGCGCCTTTGGACCGGTTATGGATCATCTAAGGAAGGATCGCCTGGACGAACGTCTCGTTGATCTCGTTAAGAATGGCACTCCCTATCTTGGTATTTGTATTGGCATGCAAATACTTTTCGACTCAAGCGAGGAAGCTAAAAATACCAGAGGTCTGGGTTTGGTCTCTGGCGTCGTTCGAAAGTTTCAAGATGGCAAAGTGCCGCAAATAGGCTGGAACAACATTGAGATTTCGCCTTCTCTCAATGGCAAAAACACGGCGCATTTTCCAGAAGAAGGTTATGTTTACTTCGTAAATTCCTATTATCCAGACCCGGCAGTTAAAGAAAACGTTCTTTATTACGCTGATTACTATGTTCGTTTTTGTGCAGCCGTTGCCCATAAAAACATAACGGCTTTTCAGTTTCATCCGGAAAAGAGTGGAAAATTTGGAAAAGAGCTTCTCAAACGGTGGATAGACAGTGTCACATAATGGACTATGCCGCAGAATAATTCCCTGCCTGGACGTTGCAGGCGGGCGCACTGTAAAAGGCGTCAATTTTTCTAATTTGCGTGATATTGGGGATCCGGTCGAACTGGCTCAGCGCTATGAAGAAGAAGGTGCTGATGAACTCATGTTTTTGGATATATCTGCTACTCATGAAGAACGCAAAACTGTTTTTGATCTAGTTGAAAGAGTTGCTTACAAGCTGTCCATTCCTTTCACCGTTGGTGGTGGTATATCAAATCTCAGTGATGTCGAACGTTTATTAAACTGCGGTGCAGAAAAAGTCTCGGTAAATTCCTCCGCTGTTAAGCGCCCTGAACTTGTTTCAGAAATTGCTTTTGCCTGCGGCTCCCAATGCTGTGTTGTGGCTATAGATGCCCGAATGCGAAAAGACACAGATAAAGAAGACCCAATCTGGGATGTTCTTGTTCAGGGTGGTCGCCAGAACACTGGTCTGGATGCTTTTGCCTGGGCACAGAAATGTGTAGAAAACGGTGCTGGCGAAATTCTGTTAACATCTTGGGATCGTGACGGCACACAAGACGGATTCGACCTCAAACTTACCCGTAAATTCTCCGATGGTTTGCCCATTCCCGTTATTGCATCCGGAGGTGCATCCGGGCCGGGAAGTTTCATTGAAGTATTTCAGGAAGGTCATGCGGATGCGGCTTTGGCTGCCACCATCTTTCATGACGGAATGTGGACCGTTCAAAAACTAAAAGATGAAGTCAAAAAGGCCAAAATTGCGGTGAGAGTATGATTGTTCCGAGCATAGACATTCAAAGCGGCAAAGCCGTTCAACTTAAGCAGGGTAAAGAGTTTGTTCTGCAATCAGACAAAGATCCGATTGATCTGGCCAGGGAATTCAATAAGTTTGGCGAGATAGCCGTTATTGATCTTGATGCGGCCCTCGGAAAGGGAAAAAATCTTGATCTGCTCAAACAAATTTGCCGTGTTGCAGATGTGCGAGCCGGCGGCGGCATTAGAGATGTTGAAACAGGTCGAGAACTTTTGCGTGCTGGTGCCAAACAGATAATCATAGGTACCGCAGCTGAGCCGGATTTCTTGAAGAAGTTTCCGGCTGATCTCGTTATCGTTGCTTTAGATCAAAAGAAAGGCGAAGTTTTTGATCGCGGCTGGGTAAACCCCACCGGCGAAAATTTTATTGAAAGAGCAGAGCGGCTGGCTCCTTATTGTTCCGGCTTCCTCACCACTTTCATTGAAAATGAAGGCGGCATGGGTGGTATGGATTCAGGCTACGTAAAGACTCTTGCAGACAAACTCGGCGGCAAGGCTCTAACTGTAGCAGGCGGAATTGCTACTACTCAAGAAATCATCGACATTTCAAAACATGGCATTGATGTTCAGGTGGGAATGGCACTTTATACCGGCAAAATTGATCTCTCCGAAGCTGTAATTGGATCTGTGAATTTCAACAAAGACGGCCTTTGTCCTACGATTGTCCAGGATTCATCCGGGCAAGTTTTAATGCTTGCCTATTCATCAAAAGAGTCCCTTGCCATAGCCTTAAAAGAAGGAAAAGGGGTATACTACAGCCGCTCCAGACAAGAATTGTGGGAGAAGGGTGCAACTTCCGGAGCAAGGCAAACGCTTATGTCATGCCGGCTAGATTGTGATCGAGACACGCTGCTCTTTACAGTGGCCCAAACCGATGGTGCGTGTCACAAGGGTTCTTATAGCTGCTTTGGAAATTCGACTGCCAATCGCAGATTTTCACTTCATGAGCTTTTCGAAACGCTAAAGCAACGTAAAGCAGAAAGATCAGAAAAATCGTATTCAGCCAAATTATTCGCAGACCGTAAGGAACTGCTTTCTAAAATTGCAGAAGAAAGCGCTGAAGTGATGAACTTCACTTCGGTTGAAAATCTGCGCTGGGAAATAGCCGATGTAATTTATCACATGTCGGTCTTAGCTGTTGATGAGGGTCTTGATTGGTCCGATATCGAAGCAGAATTAGGCGGGCGCAGACGTTAATAACCAAAGTTGATAAATCAAGTCCATAAATAAGGATTCAAGCACAATGAAAAGCAGATCGGTATTTGAAAGCGTTGGCCAGGAGGAACAACTTAGCGGCATCTCAAATCGAGTTGCTCAAATAACGGTATCAGCAATCAAACAAATGCCCATGCTCGCCGCTGAAATAGGCGGATGTGTTTCACTCGGTCAAGGCATTCCATCTTTCTCAACGCCTGAATTCATTCGAGAAGCTGTAATCGAGGAATTGCGCACTAGCAGCACTATCGGCAAGTATTCCCTGCAACCAGGCATCCCGGAACTCAAAGTAGAAGTTTGCCGCGATCTTAAGCGCACTAGAAACATCACTGTCGATCCCAACAAGGAAGTGTTCATAACATGCGGCGGTATGGAAGCGCTGGCTGTAGGTATCAGCACAATTATTGAGCGTGGCGACGAAGTAATTCTTCCTACACCTACATATGCCTCTCACATCGAGCAAGTTTTGTTCGCAGAAGGAAAACCAGTTTTTGTTCCAGTGCAAGAAAATAACAACTGGCGATTTGATATTGATGCTCTGCGCAAAGCCATAACAAAAAAAACAAAGGCGATCATATTTTGCAATCCTGTCAATCCTACCGGCGCGGTTTTTAGCGAAGCTGAACTACGACAAATTGCCGAAATTGTTCTTGAGCATAATTTGTTTGTGATAACAGATGAAGCCTACGATTTTTTGATTTACGATAACGCACCTTATTTCAGCTTGCTCTCGTTGCCGGAATTGAAAAGTAACATCATTGCAGCATGCAGTTTTTCAAAGAGATTTTGCATGACCGGCTGGCGGGTTGGTTTTATGTACGCAAGCGAGCGCATAATTCAACAAGCTTTAAAGGTCCACGACGCATTTGCAATTTGCGCACCAACAATTTCGCAATTCGCAGCGCTTGCCGCACTGCGTGCCACAAATGGGAAAGATGGCTTAGGAGATCATAGCGTCAATGCTTTGCGCGAGGCACTTCTCAATCGGCGCAACTTGGTATGTGACCGTCTTGACCGCATGAAAGACACCTTCTCATATGTGAAACCTATGGGCGGATACTATCTCTTTCCAAAGGTTAATACATCGCTTTCATCAATTGACTACGCTGTTAAACTGTTAAAGGAAGCCCGCGTAATAACTGTTCCTGGCAGCGCCTTCGGACCTACAGGCGAAGGTCATATTCGACTTTCTTTTGGCGCTACTGAAGAAGAACTTACAGAAGCGCTTGATCGCATCGAAAATTTTCTGAACGGTACTTTGTCCAAGGAGTGACATCGAATGATCAATATCTATGAGCAAGACAAAATGTCTGCTTCCGAACTGGATCGAATCATGAAGCGCGCAGCAAGTGACATTGATAATGTTAAAGCAAAGGTTGAGCAGATCATTCAAGATGTTCGCACCAATGGGGACGATGCCCTCGTTCGCTGCACCAAAGAGTGGGACGATCCCGATTACAATATCTCAAGACTGGTTGTAACGGAAACGGATATTGAAAACGCATACAGCGAGACGAGTAAAGAAATCGTAGAACGCATCAAGGAACAAATTGAGCTTTCCACGCGTTTTCACGAACTGCAAAAAATCCACGTACCTTCCTGGTCGAAAGAACTAGAAAGCGGCATTATGGTTGGTGAAAAATGGACACCCATTGAAGAAGTCGGATTGTATGTTCCAGGTGGCAAAAACCCTTTTCCAACCGTCCAACAAATACTGGCAGTTGCAGCAAAAACAGCAGGTTGTAAGCGCATCGTTTCTTGTATTTCACCACGCGGCAAAGGGCACGAGGTTTTAATTGCGGCCCACCTGTGCGGAGTAAAAGAAATCTATCGTATTGGTGGTGCCCAAGCTATTGCTGCACTTGCGTATGGCACAAAAACGATTGCTCCTGTTCAATTGATCGCTGGACCAGGTAGTCCGTTTGTGACTGCTGCTAAAATTCTTTGCCAGATCAAAGTTGGTATTGACATGCCGGCTGGTCCCAGCGAGGCAATTATTCTGGCTGACGCAGATACCACCTCCGAAATGGATCTAGATAGGAAAGCCAGTTATTGTGCGGCAGATATTTTGGCTAGAGCCGAGCATGGTCCGGATTCAGCAGGCGTATTGGTGACTGATTCGATGGAATTGGCCAAGCTTGCTAAAGCTGAAGTAGCAAAGCAGTTTGATCTTCTATCCAGGCAAGAATACATTGCCACAGCGCTTGCTACCTATAGTGCCATCGTCGTGACCAGCTCAATGGAGAAAGCAATCGATTTCACCAATAAGTACGCTCCGGAGCATCTTGAAATTCTCACCAAGAATCCATATAAGACTTTCGATCAAATCACCAATGCCGGTTCTTCGTTCCTCGGCTACTACAATCCAGTGGCAACGGGTGACTATGCAACCGGTATAAATCACGTACTTCCTTCCAGTGGCTGGGCACGCCAAACTTCACCCGTTGGTGTTTGGACGTTCATGAAGCGTGTGCAGTTCTCGACCCTCAGCAAATCCGGACTGGAAAGACTACGCCCAATCGTGCAAACCATAGCAACTGTAGAAGGATTAGACGCCCACAAAAGAAGCGTCGACATCAGATTTGATCCAGTGAAAGCCAAAGTATGATTTTAACCGACATCCAGAAATTGCAATTCAGCGACAAGAAGAAAGCCGAAGATGAGCTCTTGCATTTTTTGAAAAATAGCGAAGATGAATCGATTGAGGAAGTTGAACTTCAACCGCGCCCACAGTCATTGAACTCCATCAATGGATTCATTTCTTATAAGAACGGCGAAAAATACTTCTTCAAAACCCACACTGAAGAAAACGAGCAAATATCGGAATACTACAACTCGGAAGTCCTGGCTAAAGCAGGCTATCCCATCTATCAATCCAAGCAAATCACGCACAAACCTGGCAAACAGATTGTGCTGTACGAGATCATATCTTTGCCGACACTATTCGACATGCTCAAAGATGAAGAAGACAAATTCATGCGAGGTTCGACCGACAGCAAAACAGTGCAATCTCTTTTGCGGGCTCAAGAAAAATTAGATCGTACTGTCTTCAAAATCTATGAATCATCCCTGATAACATCGCCAGCCGACAAGCAAAAACTGGCACCGGTGCATCAATTGTTTTCACACCGACTTGCTGAAGATGGCCGGATCGGACTTTTTTATCGAGGCAAGTCGCTCAATCTTGGCGATCAACAAATACCGTTTGGTGAACTAGCTAAGAAACGCTGGCGAATTAATGGAGTGGAATATAAAGATACTCTCGATCAGGTAATCGAGCGGAGCAGATCAATTCTCAAACCGGATACCGGCCCTGCTGTAATCGGACATGGTGATGCGCACAACGGCAACCTTTTTGTCAATCTAGACAGCGAGTCGTTCTATATGTTCGACCCCGCCTTTGCCGGATTGCATCATCCCTTGATTGATTTGACCAAGCCTACCTTCCACAATTTCTTAGCTCGCTGGATGTACTATCCGGAACAGGTTTCTAAAGAATTTGAATTGACCTACAAAATTACAGATAGCGAGATAACAATTGAACACTCGTTCATGCCCAGCGAACTCCGTCTTTCCTTTTTAGAGTTGCGCAAAAAGCACGTGTTAAAGCCAACTTTCGAATTATTACGTAAAAATGGAATGCTTGCAGACAATTGGCAAACTTACCTTCGATCTTCGCTATTTTGTTGTCCTTTCTTAACTGTCAATCTCCTGGCAGAAAGCAAATCTGATGGCACACTCGCTGAGAGATATCCGGCATCGATCAAATTGCTTGGCTGTGCAATGGCCATGGAACTTGGCAGTGAAAGCAAAACCAGTTCGAACAAATTGACAGAAGTGATCGACGAATTGTTTGCCATTGGCGGATCTGCTTAATGACTGGCACTACGGTATTTTTGTTTGATGTTGATGGTGTGATCGTAGAACCGCTTGGTTATCGAGCTGGTATCACACAAACTCTTAAGCTCTTGATAGACAAGTTAGGTATCGAAAATCGGGAGGAGATTTTACCGACTGCAGCTGAAATATCTTATATGGAGGCTTGCGGCCTGCATGACGTATGGGACATTACGAATATTGTATTTGCTAGTATCTTGTATGCTCTTAACTGGAAACTTGAAGGAATGGGACTGAATGTTTCAGACCAAGCCAATGTTCATCAACGTCTTGAAGCGATGCGCATAGCTACCTCTGGCGCCTATGGCATTTCGATCAAGAGACCAGACTATAAGTCGGACGCGGCGCTATTAAGATCAGGGCTTGAACAAAGCCAGGCACATCCTCCAGATGTTGTATACAACTACCTGGTTCAAAGAGGGTTTGCATCGCCGGCAAGAAGAACTGCCTGGAAAAAACTCCTCGGCGCTTTTCTATCCGGCACCAGATCGCCCTATGAAAGCTACGGTACAAAGCTCTTTCAAAACATCATTCTTGGTAGCGACGAATTCACCAAAACATATAACCTCGAAAATGAATACACTGGTCCTTCCCTTCTGAAGCAAGAAGACAGAGTAGCAATTGATCGAAATACAGTCGAAGCTATCTTTCGGCTGAAGGGGCAGGACAATTTTTATGCCGGTGTTTATACGGCAAGACCCAGTTTGCCGCCAATCGATAAGGCACCGTTACCGGGCTACTCACCCGAAGCCGAGCTTGCGCTTGAAGCAAGTGGAATGTCAAAACTGCCGCTTGTCGGCATGGGAATGATGGATTGGCTAGCACGAAATCATGATCGAAATCCTGAGTCTTTGACAAAGCCACACACTACTCAAGCTCTGGCTGCGCTTCTTGCCGCAATTAGAGGCAACAGCAATTCAAATACACTGGAACTTGCTTATGAATTCATCCACAATCAATCAGGCGATTTGGAAGATCTTAAAAACAAGAACCTGAACGTTTTCGTTTTCGAAGACACCATCTCGGGCATCACACCAATGCATAAGTTGAGAGATACCCTGAACGAGAAAGGCTATCAAATTACACTGCAAGGTCTCGGTATTGCGACCGACGAAAACAAAATTGCATCACTCGCAAAGGTATGCACGCAAGTATTCCCAAACGTGAATGAAGCTTTTGCATTTGCAATTCAAAACGCCGGTCTAGAACTGGCACAGCAAAAGGGAACTACTTAACGAGACTCTGAGCTGTTTTCATGTCGGCATCGCTATGCACTTTGTCATTTGTCTTTGCAAAGCATGTTGCTCTCATGAGATAGGCAGTTTCATAATCTGGCCTTAGCTCAATCAATTTATTCAAATCGCGTAATGCATCTTTGTAGTTACCGACATCCATATAAGCCTGGGCACGACGTTCCAATGCAACATCGTCTTTCGGATTAATATAGAGGGTATGCGTGTAATCAGAAACAGCGCTCTTGCTAAAAACCGCTACATCACTAGCGTTGAGCTTATCAAAATTAGCTTTATCCAGATTCGCCTCAGCATTTCTGTGCAAACCAATGTAAGTACCCATGCGGGTGAAATAAGCGGCTTTATTTTTGGGATTGAGAGAGATCGCTTTGTTGCAATCTGCCAGGGCAGCATTGAAATTATTGGCACTTAAATAAAGCGCCGCTCGATCCGAATAAGCTTTGCTGTCTTTTGGATTTGCTTTTATCTTGTTAGTGGCTGCATCAAGTTCTTTGCTTGAATTTCGCTGGCCCATTTGCCCAGCCATAGAAACCAACTTATCTTCATCCGCTTTAGCTTCTGCATTTTTGCCTAAAGCCTTGTAAGCGATCGAGCGCAAGTGCATGGCGCGCAGATCTTCCGGACTTAGCTCCAGCGATATTGTGCAATCTTCAACAACCTTGTCATACTGTCCGAGATCGCAATTCAATCGCGCTCTTTCATCATAGAGAAAATGATCTTTCGGCGACTTTTCAATGCTTGCGGTTACGTCGCTGACTTGCTTAATCAGCGCTTGACTGTCTATGCTTTCAGCAGAAAAAACCGGCCAAATAGAGATTTGAGCCAATACAAGCCCGGCGATAACGCGAATTTGGAAGTTCATTAGGGGAATCTCA
>CAJCIF010000009.1 GCA_903970355.1 Actinomycetota bacterium | reverse complement strand
TGGGCAGACGCCGTGCGCGAACACCAGGCTGCTTTAAATGGTGATCCGGAGAATCAAACTTTCCGCGTCAATCTCTCCAGTGCAGAACTTAGTTATGCGCGCAGTCTCAATCGCGCCAACAAGACTTACGAAGCCGGCATTCACTACCGCGAAGCTCTCTATGCCGATCCTAATAATGGTGATGCCGAGGGCGAATTAGATGATCTCATTCACAAAGTAACGCATAAAGATCCAACTAATCTTCAAGTGCGGCTCAACATGGGGGAAGAAGCGGAAACTTCCGGCAATTTCCCTGTTGCCATAGTGGAATATCGCAAATGCATAAAGATAAACGACAACGGCCCTAATCATGTGCGGCTTGGTGCAGTGCTGCGCAAACAAGGCAAAGACGTAGAAGGTTTTGTTGAACTAACGATAGCACTCAAGAAAGATTGGAGTGGCGCAGACAAAAAGGAATTGTCGGATTGTCACCGCATGCTCGGTGAAATTGAAAAGGAATATGCAGAAAAGGCGCTAAACAACAACAAAATGGACACAGCCGCTAAACGTCTCAACAATGCTGCCATCGAATACACCAGAGCTCTCAAAACTCTTCCTGATAATACTGAGAGCCAGCGCGGGCTCATTGAAGTGGCACGCGAAGCAGTTGGATTGAATCCTAATTCCTTCGAAAACCATCTCATGCTCGGTGGTGGCTATCAGCTCAATGGTGATTTTGACCGAGCGAAAGATGAATACGAAAAATGCTGGCGCATTAATAGAAATGACCCACGCCTGGCTCTGGCACGACGCAGTTACCACCTTGCGGTGGTGAGCCATCCGTCTCTAGCCTCGCCTCTTATCCTCGCTTCCACAATGCAGAAGGTTGAGAATAATTTGGCAGACACCCCAAACGATCCCGAACTTCTATATATATATGGACGGGGAAAGGAGGCTCAGCAAGATCCAACCAGTGCTCTCAAGGCTTACGTGGCCGCTGCTGCCATTAATCCTTATATATTTCCCGATTTGCAAGAACGCATTCGCAGTTTAGGTGGCGGTGGCGCCGCCGGTGCGGGTAGCAAAACGGGCGGCAAGCCGGGAGACAAAGGACAAGCTGCAAGTGCGGGAGCGGGATCGCTCTCGGGCGGCTCTCCGACCGCCCCTCCGGAACCGGAAGGACCTCAGCCGGATACAGCTGGTTATGCTGAAATCGAAACTAAGATGGGGGCCAGCGATCTCGACGGTGCTGAAAAGAAAGCAACATCAATAGTAGAAAAAAATCCAAAGGACGGTCATGCCTGGTTGCTTATCGGTAGGGTAAGAGAGAAGAAGAACGATCTCGACGGCGCTTCGGTTGCTTACCGAATGGCTGCTTCTATGAAGGATCCTGATGCCCAGGGCGCTCTCAATTCAGTGGACAATGCTCGGGTAAAACCATCTCTAGATCAAGCTGACCAGCTTATATCAGCGGGGAAGGATGCTGAAGCAATCTCGGCTCTGCAAGATGCGGAGAACTTGGCACCTTCAATGTCTTCCATACGACGTAGGCTAGCGCAGTTATACCTTAAGATTGGAGACAAGAAAAAGGCTGATGCAGAAAATGCCAAAGCCGATATGCTTGAGAACCCCGGCAAAGCCAAATGAGGTTGATTTCGCTTTGAAGTTGCTAAAAACGGCTTCGTTCATCCTTGTCACTTTCAGCCAGACTTGTTTTTGCTTGGCTGGTCTTGCTATTACGATTAATGACGCTGATGAAATGCTGATTGAGAATCGTTATAAGCAAGCTGAGGATGCTTATCGAGAACTTTTAGAAACTGATGAAAGCGGTGATGTTTCAGCAGGATTGGCTGTAGCTCTCGCTAAACAAAGCTATCCGGCCAAGATTCAAGAAGCCGAAAAAGTTTTGAAAGAAGCCAGACAAAAGTTTTCTGAAAATCCAAATGTTATTGCAGCAGGTGGCTATGTCTCTTTTGTGCACTCTCGCAGTGTTGCTTCGCCCGCTAAAAGAGATCTCTATCTCGAAGCGGCGGAGAGCCTTTGCAAACGGGCGATTAAAGCAAATCCTGAAATTGTAATCGCCCAGCAAACTTTGGGCCTGGTAAAACTTGCTCAAGACGAAATTGAAGAAGCGATAGAACCTTTCCGCATTGCCGCGAAATTAGCTGAAAATCCGGTCAATCTCACATTGCTTGCCCAGGCACTTTTACGTTCTGATCCCAAAAACGAAGAGGCGGAACAGCTGATCAATAAAGCGATCGGAATCAAGGCTGATTACTATCCAGCCCACTTACAGAAAGCAACGATCCTCTTGCAGAAAGGCAAAGCAGAAGATGCGTTTTCGGAATTGCATAATATTCCGGAATTAAATCGCACGCCCGATTGGCACCTGGTTGAAGGAGATGTCCTCAAAAAGCAAGGCGATGGACCCGCTGCTCTTGCTGCCTGGCGAGAATCAATTCGGCTTGACCCGCGCAGCCCTGAGCCCTATAAACGCATGGCCGAGTATCACACCAATCGCGGTGATGGTGAACTGGCTATCGGTGAACTTCACGATGCCCTTGAAATTCTTCCCAACGACATGTTGTTGCACAGCCAGGTAGCAGAGTTAGCCCTGCGCCAAGATAAACTCGATGTTGCAGAAAGTGAATATCGCACCATACTCGATGCGCAACCGGAAGATCCGCAAGCTCTTCTTGGCCTTTCCAGGGTGTACTACCGCAAGGCAAGAAGAGATGGGCAGTATCCGCCGGGATGGCAAAAGCTATTGGATCAGCTCCAAAACGTCGTTACGGAGCAATCGGTGAAAGGTCAATTGCTGAAAGACGGCACCAAGAATTTGCAGGAAAGCATTGAACTGTCTGAGGCAGAAAAGGCCCTTACCCAAAAACGTTTTCGCGATGCCAAACAGCATTTCTCAACGGTTATAAATAACCACAAGGATAATGCTTTTGAACTTTTGACCCTGGGCGATCAGGCCTTCAATGATGGCGATCTTGCTTCTGCTGAACAGGCTTTTACATTAGCCAAAGAAATTCCGGAAGTGGCATCAAGGGCCGAGCAAGGATTGAGCAAGATTACCTCACAAAAAAACGAAGCTGAGCGTCAAACCAAATTGGGAGATGCAACTGAAAAAATGCCTGAAGTGGCGGCCGACCATTTCAAACAAGCTCTCATTGCAGATCCGGAATGTCCAAGCGCTTTTTTTGGACTGTACAGCCTTTCCGCCCGGTCTAATGACCCGGATCAGGCAATTTCGTATGCCAATTATTTTCTCGAGGCAGCGCCAGACGACAATCCGCTTCGGCAAGAAGTAGAGAGTAATGTGGTAAAGCTAAAGAAACAGATTGGCAAACAGAAACACAAGTGAGACTATTGTTCTTGTACGCGACAAACGCGAACCGGAGTGAAAATGAGCCCGAAACCATTAAACGATAAGACCAAACGACGATTCGGGCCGGGTGGCAACCAGAATGACGACAACGGCATCATAGATGCTTCTCCTGGTGATGCTCAAAAGCCGAAAGACTCCTCGAAAAAAAAATTGAACAACATTACTGAATCAGAAGCGTGGCGAAAAGCTAAAGGCGCAACTGACCAAATGTGGTCAAGATATCTCGCTGTTCTTTCAGAATCGTTCAAACGCATGCCGCGAGAACAACAACAAGAGTACATTACAAACGGCTGCCGGGTTTTCTGCGTTGGTTGTACAGTGCTCGGCCTTTGTTATATCTATCCGCTTCTGCCGTTGTTTACTAGAGTATGGCTTGTGCCTCTTATTATCATCGTTGCCTGGTGGCCAATAACGAATGTATTTGCCACGGTGGTTACCGACCGTTGGTTAAACAAATTCTTGAACTAACTAAGAGTGACGACAGGAACTGAACAAAATATTTGGAAGGTTGTTGGCGGCGGTGTAATTATTTGCGCTGCATTCGCTATCATGATGCCAGACCTTGTTAAGTACCTGCTCGGAATCTGGAGGTTCCTGGTATTAGTCGGGATAATATTTGTAGGAGCAGGTGGCTATGGCCTGTGGTCAACACGCTCTGCCCGCGCCAAGATTCGAGAAGCAAAGGCGAGAAAGGAAGCTCTGGCAGAAAGAGAAACCAACGAAAGTAATGAAGTCCAACAATAACCTTGAAACCAGAATATATTCCGGTTTACGTCCTATAAACCTTTATTTTGTGGCGATCGTTCTCTTGTTTGCAACGATATCGTCAAAAGCACAAAATATGGCGGGCAAAACGGTTTTGATTCCGGCGGGGACTACGTTTGAAGGTCGCATCGATAGTACAATCGGTTCTAAAGTAAGTCGCCAAGGTGAAAAATTTACGGTCACTATATCCAGCCCATTACTGGCCAATGGCTCGGAAGTCCTTATACCAGCAGGCTCGCAAGTATTGGGAGAGGTGGTCGAGGCCATTCCTTCCGGTAAAGTGCCGCACGCAAAGAAAACTCCCAAACCTATGGGCAAATTGAGAACGCAATTAACGAGTATGCGTTTGCCGGATGGGGCTGTTTATCCTTTGATAGCATCTGTGGTGCCGGATAAAACTAGTGCCAAATTAGGTCGCGGCGGCGGCATGAACCAGGGCAGACTTGGAACCGGTGTTGCTTATGTCGGTTCGCAAGGCAATTTCGATGCCGTTTCTCCTAATAATCCAGGCAGTAGCCCACGCGGTGCTAAGAAGGGAATCAAGGTTGTAACGGGCGATCAACTTATGAAAGATCCGCTACTGGGGCTTGGCAAGCAAGCTAACTTCGGCGGTGAGATTAGATCGCTGGTGAAGAAAAAGAATGACTACTACATTTACAGCGGTTCGCCACTGAGCATGCGAATCGATGCTCCGTTCAAGGTTGGCATTGGTCAAACACCAGGTGCCACTGCTAACTATGACGTGCCACCGGAAAGCCAGGCAGTGCCAAGCGGACATAAGCGCTTCAGCCATGCTTCGCAAGAACAAGCTCCTGCTGAAGGAGATCAACAAGCAGGTCCAGGTGAAGGCAATCAACAAACACCAGGCGGCGACCAAATGCAACAGCAATCACCTCAGGCAAACACAGCGCCACAAAAACCTAAGAAGGATCCTGGCGACGCAGACTTCTAAGCATGATCAAATCGGACGAACAAAGCAAAGTATTACCATTCGTTCTTGCCATAACAGGAGCAAGTGGTGCCGTATATGGTTTGAGACTTTTGCAGTACCTGTTGGAAGTAGAACAACCGGTCGAGCTCCTCGTTTCAAAGGCAGCTCTGCAAGTGCTTAAAGAAGAAAACGATCTGGTTTTCAATGAGCCCCTCGAAAAATCCTTGATTGAATATTTAAAGCTGCCTTCTGATGCACCACTTCGATACCACAGCCTCACCGATTATGGTGCTTCGGTGGCAAGCGGTTCTTATCGCACAATGGGCATGGCAATTGTGCCGTGCAGTATCGGTACGCTCGGTGCAGTTGCACACGGCTTAACGGAAAATTTGATCCATCGTGCTGCGGCTGTTTGTTTGAAAGAAAGGCGCAATCTCATGCTGGTTGTACGAGAAATGCCTTTCGGGCACATCCAGCTAAAGAATATGGTGGCAGTATCGGAAGCTGGTGGCATCGTAGCGGCTGCTTCACCAGGATTTTATCATCGTCCGCAGTCCATAACCGATCAAGTTGATTTCGTCGTTGGGCGTGTGCTCGATCAATTTGGTTTTGACAATCATCTCTTCAAGCGCTGGCGTGAAGAATCGCATGAACTGCCGATTCCCGTTCAGTCTAAGCAATCCAAGTGAATACAAACAAGTACGATGTCCACCTCGGACGTATTGTTGGCTGTCATGGT
The DNA here is from genome assembly GCA_903970355.1 of Actinomycetota bacterium. Lineage (GTDB taxonomy): Bacteria > Cyanobacteriota > Vampirovibrionia > Obscuribacterales > Obscuribacteraceae > CAJCIF01. Next base: position 8,038 of record CAJCIF010000009.1, on the reverse strand, counting down.
ATCAAGGGCACCATGAAAGTAAAAACCAATTTCAACGATCCAAAATTGCTTCTCAATGTGGACAAAGTTTTGATTGTTGGTAAAGGAATTGAGAGCAAACTGGCGAGCATACAAGATTGCCGATTGAACGGTGACACCTTCCTGCTTACGCTTGCGGAATGCTCTTCGCGTACTGATGCCGAAGCGATGGTGAGCCTTGATGTCTATGTCTCGAAGAGCGAACTCCCAGATTTGGAGGAGGACAATTGGTGGGTGAGTGACTTGGTTGGTCTCTCCGTTTTTTCAACGGAAGGTGAGGAGCTTGGCACAGTGTTAGCAGTGGTCGGTGCAAGATCGGAATTGCTGGAAATTAAGCGGATCGGTCCGGATGAACAAGAAACTGTTCTGGTCCCCTTCGTACGCGAATTAGTGCCCACTGTGGACATACCAGGCAAACGCATTGAAATCAAGATGCTGCCTGGGTTATTTGCCGAATAGCCTTCCTCAATTTTGCCACTATATATAACACCAACGATGTGGCCCCATAGAGAAGCGATCGAGACAGTTATTAACTGTTATTAAAACCTTCGCTAACAGCTTGATTACTGACTACCTATACATTACCTTTATATTCAGTAGGCAGACTTTTGGTGTGAAAAAGTTCGCCCTGTTTCTCTCGGTTGGTTACGTATGTCTGGCAGACTTTCCTAGTTTTTGCCAGCTGCAGCGTGCCTTTTTGTGGCGGGTTTAGACATGTCCACTGCTCCATCGGTCTCAGTATTTTCCGCGACGCCTAATGTTGCGGAAGTTTCGGACCTGGAGCTCCATCTTCCCACCCTGAAAGTAATTTCCTATCGTGGGCCTGGCGATACGAGCGGCGTTCCGACAAGCCTTGAGCCAGTTGTGCGGCGGTTGCAAACGAAAGTGCACTGGTTTGCCATTGATGGCCAGCCTTCCTCTGGTGAACTCAATTCGCCTAATTTCATGTTCTACACACCCCAGCCTGCTCGGCCGCTCCTGGAAGATTACAAAGCCTTTTGTTCGGAATATCTCTGGCCTCTTTTTCATGGTCACGCCGAACGCGCTAACTTCGATATACAGAAGTGGAAGTCCTTCAAACAGTTGAGCGAAATGGTGGCATCAGAGGCTCTCAATGTCTCTGCTGAGAGCTTTCCTACCCTTTGCTGGTTGCATGACTATCAAATGGCTCTAGTGGCACCTCTTATGGCTATGCATGCCGGTATCATTCTTTGTCATTTCTGGCATGTATCCTGGCCGGAATCAAGTGTCATTGCCACTTCACCCGTTGGCGTGGAGCTGGTCGAATCTCTTTTGTCTAATCGTGCCATCGGCTTTCACACAGCGGAATACGCTACAAACTTTCTTGAGACGGTGCGAGACCTCGTACCAAATGCGCAAGTGGATATGCTCCGCATGGAAGTGCGTCGCGGCAAGTTCATCACTAAAGTTTCAGCTATGCCCCTCGGCATTGACGTTCAGATGTGGGAAAACCTCGCTCGCCGCAGCAAAGGTCGTGCTGATGCGCTCGCATCCCGCCACCGCCAAACTGAGAAATTAATACTGGGCGTAGACCGCCTCGATTACACGAAAGGCATTTTGGAAAAATTGAAAGGAATCGAGCGATTCCTTGAGCAAAATCCGCGCTCACGCAAACATTTCAATTACGTCCAAATAACTTATCCTCAAAGTGATGATTTTGCACGAGAAGCCGGTTACGCAGAGCAGGTTAGAAAGCTCATTTCGCGTATAAACGCCAAGTATGGTAGTGAAGACTGGCAGCCTATTTGTCTTTTGGAAGGATTACTGGAAAGAGAAGAGTTGGCAGCCTGGTTTCAAGCAGCTGATATTCTTGCCGTTAATCCAATTAAGGATGGCCTCAATTTAATCGCCAAAGAATTTGTCGCCTGCCGACTCGATGAAAGCGGTGTGATTTTACTTAGCCGGCAATCAGGTTGCGCTTCGGAGCTTGGCACCGGCGCTCTAATAGTGGATGCGGCTAACACCGGTGAGTTTGCCAAAGCGATGGGCACTGCTCTGTCCATGGAAAGTGATGAAAGGCGCAAGAGAATGACGGCTATGCGGCGCATGGTTGGTTGGAATCAATTGCAAGACTGGGCTGTCGGTTTTCTCAAAACAGCACTCTCCGTCAAGACTCGCTAATTGCCATATTATTCAGGGCTTCGCCATCCAGGCGCCAGTGATGCCACTGTTTGAGTGGTTGAGCACCGACACCGCGATAAAACATTTGCCCTGATGTGTTCGTGTCCAGCACCGTCCAATCTATTCTCTTGCAACCGCGTTCCGTGGCTATCGTAGCCAGCTGTTGCATAAGCATTTTGCCAACCCCATTTCCCTGGCAATCCGGTCTTACATAAAGATCTTCCAGGTAAAGACCTGGACGTCCTTCCCAGGTTGAATAGTTTTGAAAGAAGAGTGCATGCCCAATTGATTCACCTGGGCGTTCCGCCAGTAAACATTCAAACATTGGATTGTCGTTGGACATTTGCTCTCGCAGTAATTCAGGAGTAGCCGGTAAATTGGAGTTGCATCCCTGAACGCGCGCCAATTCTGTAATTAATTGAAAGATGGTCTCCGCATCTTCTGGGCCCGCCAGCCTTATTTCTATGCTCATGTTTCTTCTCCTCATATTGAAGTTGTTCGAGGGAGAGTAACAGGCACTAAATGCGCTTGTAAAATTTATAGATAGACTATTCGTAATTCATACAAAATGTTATAAATATTACAAATGATCAAAGTGGCAGATACAGTTCGTTCCATCGTAAATTCATCGGAAGTGGCACGTAGCGCCTTATCCGAGGGGTATTTGAATCTATCGGCTTATGGCAAAAAGATTCAGCGCGAAGTTTCAAGGCAGGCGCGCAAACCAGTTCAAATCGGTACTATCGTTGTTGCACTTTCGCGACTGGCAAAGACAATTGAGAAATCGAAAAGGATAGTTCCTCCCGTTGAAATTACCAGTCTTTCAGTCAAAACTGGACTGGCTGAAATTGCTTTTGATAAAACGAAGACCAATCGCGAAAGGCTTCAGCAGCTGTATCAAGACAAGGACTTCTTAAGCGCTGATTTTTTCACGGTTACTTCCGGCAATGCGGAAATTGCCGTTGTTTGTCCAATGCATTTGCAAAAAGCCGTACGGCGATATTTCGGCAATCAAAAGCCAAAGCTTGAGCTGGATAATCTTGCCGGATTAACTCTGCGCTTCGACGAAAGCTACATAAACATACCAAATCAAACTTTTGCCCTGGTGCGACCACTGGCATTAAAGCGCATCAACATTGTCGAAGTAATCTCGACTTTTACGGAGTTGACCTTTCTTTTGTACCAGAAGGACTTGCAGGAAGCATTCGCAACGTTCACTGAATTACTCGTTTAATCGATCAAATGAAATCTCAATGGGACTTTCACCCTACCATTTTCTGAAAATTTCAAGGATATTTAGACTAGCCAGGCCAGGTAGGAGACATCGCCATGACTGATACCCCTGATTTCCGTGGGGATCCGAGCAAGAAAATAGACGATAGCACGACTAAAACATTGCTTGCGGACAGCCATGATCAAATGATCACCGTCAATGTCAAATTGAAGAATGGCACAACGGAAGCGAGACAGTATGAAGTGCATTTGCCGAATGGTATGCAATCTGTTCCGGCAGACTCCCATCTACCAGTAGTGATGGCTTTGGATGGTGTTACCGCCAACAAACCATACACCGGCATGGCTGTGGACAACAGAATTAATGATGAAGCCGATCGCGATGGCTTCATGGTCATTTATCCGCTTCCCAAGCCGAGAGAAGTTGGGGTGGGGATTGGCGACAAAACTATGCGTGATTGGAATTCGCCTGGAGTTGGCGCATTAAGTACGGATCCGACTTACGATGACGTTGACTATGTTAGGGCAGTAATTGCCGATGTGAAGGGGAAATTCCATCCACAAAACGGAATTCACGCGGCCGATATGAGCCTGGGTGGAGAATTTCAGAGAAAGCTGGATCACGAATTGCCGTCCGGCACTTTCCGCGACGAGTTTGTTGTGAATTCAACAGTATTTGGAACTGAAGGTGCGCCGCCTCCGGGGATACCAACGAAGTTTGTGCGAGGAGACAACGATCCCATACTGCCTCCCGCAGGGGGACCTATGCATCCGAATGCAGGTTGGTTCAAGAACGGGTTCATGCGCTTGTTTGAAGATACCGATCGCACCGATAACCAGAATCCGAATGCAATGATTCAGGATGAATTGACCGCCAATGGATTTACCGGCAAGCCACAAGTAGTGGACAAAGGAACTTACACTGAGACAACTTATCCGGCAGCTCAGACGAGAACGGGAGTGCCAATTGAAGTTGATGTCGTAAAAAATGCCGGACACTTCTGGTTTGGCCGTGCCCGCGGCGGCATCCACGAGACGGTTGCTACCGATAGTAACGGTGTAAATCCGCCTGCTGAAGCATATGATGCTACGCGTGAAATGGCTAAATGGTTTGGTTTACGAAAGGACTAATCGTTACCCACGTCATTGCGACGGGCTAGATAGACAGCGGTTTCGTATTGAAGCATAACGACACCGTTTGATTGATACTCGTGATAAAGATGTTTGACTGAATATCCAAATCGTTTTCGTTCGGCGGGATGTTTTGGAGAGTAACTTGTCGAGAATGCTCTCGAAAGCAAACCATTTTCGTCTAGAACTTGCTTATTCGGAAATAGAATTTTTTGGGCGTGTCCGAACAATCTTGAGTTGAATAGTACTTCTCCAGCCTTACCTCTATGTGTTTCGACTGACACTGTTTCTTTTAAAGAACGCATCAGTTTGCCAAAGGCTTCTGTACACCTATCTGATTCGTCGCGTTCATTCCACATGAGTATTACCCAACCATTCGGTTTCAGAATACGGTGGAATTCGCGAAGGGCAAGTACAGGATCGAACCAGTGGAAAGCTTGCGCTGAAAGTACAGCATCTACACCGCCATTATCGAGACCCGTCGCCTCTGCCTTTCCCTTCACATAGGGAGGCGGCGAGTAAGTGAGACCAACCGAGCAACTCTCAGCTTCCTGGCGCATATCTGTATTCGGCTCAATACCGACAATGGGAATGCCTCGCCGGGCAAAACATCGCGTTGAAATTCCAGTTCCGCAGCCAACATCTGCCATGGTGGAACCTTCTCCCAGGTGGCAGTGCTTCAAAATGAAATCGATGGCTTCGTTTGGATAATCTGGACGCGAATGTGAATATATGCGAGCCAGTCCGGTAAATGTATCAGTTGGATTAGAACGAGTTTTGTCTTTCACGTCCTGCTCCCTGTGATGAATGGAATCTACCTAATATCCATTTACCACTTTAAGAGACTACCACTTTAATAGGTTGAATTTGTCCATATCAACCGTAGAGGAGTTTCGATAAATCGCCAGCACAATAGCTATGCCTACAGCCGCTTCTGCCGCTGCAACAGTCAAAATGAATATTGCAAAAATCTGACCACGCACGTCTTTCGGGTCCACGTAACGCGCGAATGCTACAAGGTTTATGTTTACCGCATTGAGCATGAGTTCGATCGACATCAACACACGAACAGCATTACGCGATGCAACCATTCCATACATGCCGATCGAAAAAAGTACGCCGCCGAGGGTGAGGTAGCGTACCAATGGCTCTTGATTGAGCGTCAAAGCAAAGAAGGACGCAACGATGGCAATGGCAAGAATATTTCCAACTCCGGATTTTACAATCGAGACCGCCAGTGCTCCAATCACAGCAATTGCTATGAACATATAGATATCGGCGTAGCCGCCTCGCAACCCCATTGATTCGAAGATTTTGCCGATCGTACCGCTTTGAAGCAACATCACGAGAATCGCAGAAACGACAGCGTAAGCCGTTGCAATTGAGGTACTCTCAATATCTTGCTTTTTGATTTCCACCTGTTCTGCCATGTCGTTTTCCTTCCGTTATTTCTCAGGAGCACCTGAACCCACTGGAGTCTTGCTTTCTGCAAGCTCTGAGGCATCAGTCAAATTACCTTCTACCGATTTTTCTGGTTCTGCTTTTGCCAACAAGATCGCTCCTATAAGTGCTGCCAATAGAAGCACTGAAGAGAACTCGAACGGCAGTGAATACGTTGTTGTAAGAGCTAAACCAATAACCTTGACGTTATCCGGATCTACTACGTGTGAGCTGTGGTTCCACGACTCAGATCGAAGAGCCAGATAGACAGTGATGAAGATAAATACTGCTACAAAAAATCCGGTCGTATGCTGCTGCTTAGATATTGTCGGCAGCTCAGAGTCCAGGCGTGGATTGGTTAACATCAACGCGATAACAACCAAAAGCGTAATTGCGACGGCATAAATCATGAGCTGAGCAAGTGCCAGAAATTGCGCTTGTAGGAGTAAAAACAAACCACAGATAGAACCGAAAACTCCAATCAACATAAAGCCACTGCGAATGATGACCTTATCCAATAGAACGCCAATCGCCATCGGTATCGCACCAGCGGCGAAAATATAGAACAGCACCGTTTCCACATTGCCTTGAGCCCAAGCTTGTAGCATATCAAGCTGTTCCATTATTTCTTTTGCTCCTCATCAGGCTTAGCACTTTCTGCATCCTGTTTTGGCTTTTCTTCAGCCTTAGGTTTCTCTTCGGCCGCAGGTTTGGTTTCGTCCGCGGGTTTAGCTTCAGCAGCCGGCTTTTCTTCAGTCTTAGGTTTCTGTTCAGCAGTAGGTTTAGCTTCAGTAGCAGGCTTTTCTTCAGCAGCAGGTTTAGCTTCAGTAGCAGGTTTAGCTTCAGTAGCAGGTTTAGTTTCAGTAGCAGGTTTAGTTTCTGCAGCAGGTTTAGCTTCCGCAGCGGGTTTAGCTTCAGCAGCAGGCTTGGCTTCGCCAGCCGGTTTCGCATCGCCAGCGGCAGCAGGTTTTGGTGGTGCTTTGACAGGTTTTGGTTTCGGCAGCGGCATTTCCTTCTTGTCGAAATAGAATGCAGATTCGTCGCGGTTTAACGTCAATTTCTTGAGGTCATAAATGAGAGACTCACGAGTGTAATCCGCCATTTCGAAATCGGTTGTGTTGATGATGCAACTGGTTGGACATACTTCAGTGCAAAGTCCGCAGAACATACAAAGACCATGGTCAATTTTGAAATCGATCAGCTCTAACTTGTTGGTTTCAGGGCTTTTGTGGGCTGTAATTTCAATGCACTTATCAGGGCAGACGCGTTCGCATTGCCGGCATGAAATACAAAGATTTTCTCCGGTATCCGGGTTGACTGTTAAAGCAAGTCTTCCACGAAACAACACCGGTACTTCAGGTGGAACATCCGGATAGTGTTCTGTAGTTGGTACGCGGAAGCTGTGATCGAACACAGTCCAGAGCCCTCTGCTTACCTGGTAGAGACCAGAGACAGAGTTGACTATACCTTCAAAGCCTTTTGAGATCAGATCAAACATGAAAATGTATAGCTCCTCTGGCGAACACCACTAAAATGAATATGGTCAAAGTGATCGGGATTAGTCGTTTCCAACCGAAACCCATGAGCTGATCTATGCGGAACCGTGGCAATGTTCCTCTCACCAAAATTGCAAACAAGATAATCAGGAAGTAGGTTTTGAAGATAACCCATATTGCGGCCCAGAAGGTAGCAGGATCGAGTAAATGGATTCCATTTATAAGAGGGGACAAAAGTGCTCCCATTGATGCATTTACGGGAGCCAGACCAGCCATTGCCCAGGGTGGAATTGGATTATCTCCTCCACCGAGGAACATCACCGTTGCGATAGTGCCAACGATAAAGAGGTTCGTAAACTCAGCCAGAAAGAAAATAGCGAACTTAATACCGCTGTACTCAGTGTTATAGCCGCTTACTAACTCACTTTCCGCTTCCGGTAGATCGAATGGAATTCTATTGATTTCCGCGCATGCGCCTGTCAAATAGATGCCGAACAAAACAAACGTACAAAGAGTCAAAACGCCTGCCATCATGATCGACCATACACCTTCCGGATAATAGTTATTGAAAATAGCAC
>CAJCIF010000008.1 GCA_903970355.1 Actinomycetota bacterium | reverse complement strand
GACATGTTGAGGAGCCGAGGTATTCAACCGGATCTACTCGTTTGCCGAACGGAAAGAACGCTGTCTGCATCCATTCGTGAGAAGCTCTCGCTCTTTACAGACGTCGATCTCAATTGTGTTATTCAGTGCAAAGATGTTCAACACTTATACGAAGTGCCTCTCTTCCTGGAACAAGAAGGATTGGCGGAGCGAGTTCTGGAAAAACTGCACGTACCGAGTACGGTACCGCAACTGGCGGAATGGAAAGAACTTGTTGATCGCATTAAACGCCCAACCAAAAGTGTTACGGTCGGAATTGTCGGCAAGTATGTGATGCTTTCTGATGCATACATATCGGTCGTTGAATCGTTGAAACATGCCGGTGCCAAGTTAGGCGCTTGTGTGAACATCAAGTGGATTCTTTCAGAAGACATTGAAAAGCACGGCACACATGAGTATCTAAGCGATGTGGACGGCATCATTGTGCCTGGTGGTTTTGGTGATCGCGGTATTGAGGGCATGATTCAAGGCATCGAATACGCGCGTACAAACAATGTTCCATATTTAGGACTTTGCTTGGGCATGCAAACGGCAGTTATTGAGTTCGCGCGCCATGTGGCGAACATGCCGGGAGCGCACTCTACTGAATTCGATCTGCAAACCAAATATCCGGTCATAGACCTCATGCCGGACCAACATCAAGTGGTTATGAAAGGCGGCACCATGAGGTTGGGCAAATATCCATGCCATCTTAAGTCCGGTAGTAAGTCTGCCAGAGCTTATGGTCAGGAAATCATTTGGGAACGACACAGGCACCGCTATGAAGTCAATAACAATCATAGAGACGAGCTTGCCAAAGCCGGTCTTATGTTCTCCGGTATGTCACCGGATGAGAAGCTCGTCGAAATGATTGAGTTACCTGAGCATCATTTCTTTATAGCTTGCCAATTTCACCCTGAACTGAAATCACGTCCGGATAATCCGCATCCTCTATTTGTAGCTTTAGTAGGAGCAATGATCGAGCGGGTAGAGGCTCGTGATGGCACCGGGCCTAATACCGAAGACGGTGCTGTTGTGCAGTCGGGCTCTGCTATGGCGCAACCTGCATAGACTCTTCGCGCAGAACATCGATTATCTGATGGCGATCAATCGTCTCATTTCGGTGCGTGAAGTGATCCAATCCGTCATAGCAAAAGGAAACGAACAGAGCTTCTCGGCCTCTTCTCCAGTTGAGATTTACATCGCCATCGTGCGAGATTACGATCACTGGAATTTCAGCTGTGACGCCGTTTAAAGTGGAAAGAAATTCTTTGGCTCGGTTGACGACGGCATCTTTTGGAAGGGACGAATCTTCAATATTTTCCTTGGCTTCTTCCAGCTCAGAATCCAAAAGCGTTACTGCTTTTTCATACCAATCATTTTCTTCTGTCTTCTTCATTCTTCTATCTCAATACCAACGCAATTTGCAGTATAGCTATCCCGGTTAAATTCAAGACCAAGAAGTCTTAACCGGAGGGCCAAACCCCTTGCAGGGCGGTCGTTTCGCCCGATTAAGAAATCATTTCTCCAATTCCGGTAGACTTTGCCTTTCAAGTACCCAACAAGTGTGTTGCGGACTGATACACCCGCAAGGAGTCGCTCGCTATGCGTTACAAACTGCTTGGTAAATCCGGACTGCGCGTGTCCGAACTCTGCCTTGGCACCATGACATTTGGAGAAGATTGGGGTTGGGGCTCATCAAAAGAAGTAAGCAAAAAAATCTTCGAATCGTTTGCCGAAGCAGGCGGCAATTTTCTTGACACCGCAAACGGTTACACGAATGGCACCAGTGAAAAAATGTTGGGCGAGTTCATCAAAACCGATCGTGAAAAATTCGTGCTTGCCACCAAATATTCCTTCAACCAAAAACCCGGCGATCCTAATGCGGGGGGCAATCACCGCAAAAACCTCATTCAGTCTCTGGATGCCAGCCTGAAGAGATTGAACGTTGATTATGTTGATTTGTACTGGGTGCATGCCTGGGACGATTTAACGCCGGTTGAGGAAGTTATGCGAGCTCTCGACGATGTCGTTAAGCAAGGCAAGGTACTTTATGTGGGAGTGTCGGATACACCGGCCTGGGTTATTTCACAGGGCAATACGATTGCACAATATCGCGGTTGGACAGAATTCACCGCCCTCCAAATCGAATATAGCCTCGTAGAAAGAACACCGGAGCGCGATCTTCTTCCCATGGCTCAGCATTTCGAAATGGCGGTTACGCCCTGGAGTCCTCTTGGTGGTGGTGTGCTTACCGGCAAATACAATCAAAAATCGGCCGGTGAAAATGGTAAGCGCCTTGAAAGTGTGTTCACACATAAGAAATCGGAACGCAATTTGCAAATTGCGCAAGCTGTTACTGAAGTGGCTAAACAGTTGGGGGTAAGCAATGCACAGGTGGCGATTGCGTGGTTGCGGCATCAACCAGGAGCGATCATTCCCATTCTCGGAGCTCGCACCTTCGAGCAATGGCAAGACAATCTGGCTTGTTTAAACGTCAACCTCTCTGAGAGCGAATTGAAAAAGTTGAACGAGGTTAGCGCTATCGATCTCGGTTTCCCACACGATTTCCTTTCCAGCGAAATGATTAGAGACAGGTTGCACGGCGGCACATTCAACAATGTGGATCGGCATCGCACCACGGTTACGCAGTACTTACGCTAACCAACCAGTTCTGTCTCAAATTTCAACCAGTGCTAATTCTACAAATGTACAATTTTGTGGAAGCAGCCAAGCATCAAGTTTTCTAAGAGGCTAGTCCAACAATTCCTTGTCAAGCGCAGCAATGCTTTTGAGCATTCTTCCCGGGTGATTGGCGAAGATGCGCCAACGTGAGTAAAGTTGCTAGATTCCAATCACTCTTTGATTTCTTTTCAGACAGGTAGCGACAACACAGAAAACTCACACGAACGCAGATTTGGCTGCATTCGAAACCTCAATTAAAGAGGGTGGTAGTTGCTTGTTTGTAAGCGCAAAGAGAATTTCGATTATTTGGAGAACAACAATGAAATGCGCAATGTTCGTTGCGCTGCTAGCTGTAACACTTGTCCCGGGAGCCCAAGCCAGCGCACAGGTTTCCTGTCAGGACGTAGATCCTTCTCAAAAAACCTGGCCCGACGGCCAGTACACTCAATACTGCGGCACCTCCTCTCAATTCAATGCGAATGAGATGTGGTCTGCTCTAAATGAACTTCAGCAGAACGCGCCTAATGCCTTCAGTCATTTCCAGGCTAATCCGGCCACGTTCTACCTTTTCCACGATGCCACGGAGGCCGACGAAAAATTGAAGGTTAACCCTCCCACAGACACTGCATTCGCTTTTACCGTCTATAACAAGAATCCAGTGAAACCCTTGTATTCAGTTGTTCTGGAAGAGAATGAGAAAGACAAAACGAACACGTACCTGCAAAACAGTGTTATTCACCAAGCCGGCGAATGGATTGATTTCATGTACGCAACCACCGTAGAAAGTTCGGGTCCACGAGCTTCGCAATCCACGCTTTTTGCAGATGAACTGGCTGAAGACTGGAAAGCATTCAATGCGAAATCAGCCTGTGGTTCAGTCACCGATCCCGGGGTGTTTTCCGGCTGGGAATCTTCAACCGGTAAATACATCTGCGATGGAGAAGATGGGCAGGGACACGGCTTGAACACGGGATTTTCAGGCAGCAACGAAAACGTATTGATTGAAGCCTGGGGCACTGACTTCAGTCAAAATTCGGAAATCTGGTCGGAGCTAGTTGCCTTCCAAACCGGATTTACAGACGGCTATTTAGATGGCAACCGCGAATCGGTCGATGCGTACTATGCCGAGAATTTTGAGTGCACTCACATGCTGGTTGAGTGGCTCATTTTACTTGGCCAGGTGCCCACGCATTGGCCGCAAGGCTGTCCGGAACACTAAGTAAGGGCAAGAACGGGGGGGCGGTATGCTCTCCCGTTTTTGATTTTGCAAAAATCTATTATAGAATATAGCAATAAAATCACAAATGGGTATACTATGCTGAGATTATGACCAGTGCTGATACAACTGCTACTCCAATCAGCTTTGCCGCAGGCAAACGTGATGCAAATTGGAATTGCCACCTGAATTTACTGCGGGGCGTTGCCGCCTTGAATGTGTTTTCAGTGCACGCCGTCAATTTGTTTCTTGTCGATAGCAAACAGGTAATTACCCCGAATCCATTTTTGGACTTCATGTATGCGCTCGGTTTTGGCTATGGAGCGCCTGCCGTTATGTGCTTTTTTGTGCTCAGTGGTTTTCTTGTTTCAGGATCGATCGTTAGCGCAGTGAGACAAAATCGCTTTACCTGGTTTGAGTATGCGCTGCAACGCCTGACTCGTTTATATCTAGTTCTACTGCCAGCTTTGTTGCTTACCTTTTTTTGGGACAGTCTGGGCGTTCATTTGTTTGGATTGAAAAGTATTTACGGTGGTGAATCGTTAGGTTCCTTTTGTGTAAACGGTGCTGTGCCAGATAGGCTGACGGCCTCCGTATTCTGGGGGAATTTTGCTTTCCTGCAGACCATAAAATGTGCGCCCTTAGGCTCTAACAATCCTCTCTGGAGTTTGAGCAACGAATTCTGGTACTACATAATTTTTCCTTTGCTGTTTTTAGCCTTCCAGAAAAAAATGCGGATTCTGCGCCGGATTGCCTACGTTGCCCTGGCAATGGCGTTAATGTGGTTTGTGGGATTCAAGATATTCTTTTTCTTTTCCATTTGGTTGTTTGGCTCCGCTCTTGTATTTATTCCAGCTAACGGCTTTTTGGTGCGGAACTTTCGAGCAAGAACGGCTCTTATTCTTACGGCTATCTCGTTATTGATAATCGCATTTTTGTTGTTTCAATATGGCGTTACCCTGGAAAGATTCGAAATTTTTGGTGTGGTTTGTACAGTTTTGATGTACGCCCTTTTGCAAGATCGAGAAGTTTGCAAAAATCAGTTGTATGCAAAAGTGTCCAGCTTGTTATCAGGGTTTTCGTATACCCTTTATCTGGTCCACATGCCGATTCTATTTTTCATAAGGCAATCACTGAATTTCAAGGCTCGCATGCAGCCTACACCAGAGCATCTATTGTACTTAGCCGGTATCATGATTGCCGTTCTGGTTTATGCCTACTTGCTTTCTCTAATTACAGAGGCGCGCACCGATAGTTGCCGCAAGTTAATCAGAACGTGGCTTCTCGGAGCCAGTTCTAAATACCGAGCGTTGGTTGAGACAAGATCTACTGCTGGTTAGAAACGTTCCGCTTTTATGAGATAAGGCGCAGCAAGTTCAAAACTCCGGCCTTTACGCCTGTTTTATGGGCAGAAACATCTTTGCGCCCTTTGATTTCAGACAAGTGCGCTACATAGTATTTGTAGGCTTCAATCAGTATTTCGCTATTGGTCAAAGTGGGTTTCCAGTTAAGATCTCGCTTTAGTTTTGAGTTATCAAAAACGAAATTGGCAGCAATCATTCGATAGTGATATGGACCAAGAGGTGAGAGCCTGAGCGCGTTTAAGACCTTCAAAGCTTCTTGGGTAAGACCATTCGGCAGGCATCTAATGCGCGGTTCTTTTCCGCAATGGACCATCACCTCCTGATAGAGCTCCTTCATGGTGGGAACGTTGTCAGAACCAATATGGTAAATGCCCGTTTGCTTAGATTGAGAGGCTAAGAAACAGGCATTGGCAAGGTCTTGCGCGGCGATAAATGAATAGCGGTTGCTGCCGTCACCAACCACATACAAGCATCTGCCTTCGCGCACAAAATCAAAAAGGATGGTTAGAAGACCAAGTCTTCCTGCTGCAATAATGGTTGGGCAGCGAATTATAATTGAGCTGACATCCGTTGCAGCCGTAAGCAACGCTTCAGCAGCCAATTTGCTTTTACCGTATATTTCTATGGGATGGGTAGGAGTGTTTTCATCAACGGGTTTTTCAAAACCGGTGCTGAAAACGCAATTTGTAGAAGTGAAAACCACCTTGCCAATATTTAGCGCTCGCGCACAGGCAATAACATTTTCAGTCCCTTTAACGTTTGAATCCCAGAGATGATGCAGGTTCTCTTTGTCATGAGCAAGAAGGGCAGCAACATGCAGTATTGCATCTATATTGCCCTGCTTCTTAAGGGCGGATTGAAATGCAGCACCATCGGTAATATCTAACTGGATATTCTCATATGTTTTTTGGGAGCGATCATCGGGAAGACGATCTACGCTTACCACTTCGTGTCCGTCGGCAACTAGATAATCTGCCAGGAACGAACCAAAGAATCCCATTCCGCCAGTCACTACAAATCGCATCGGTTATCATCCATTTGTTTCCACTGCCTTATTGTGTCGGGAAGAACTGATTCGATAATCCAAATTAGTCGGATCTAACATTTCTGGTTTGATCTTCGGAATTAGTTATTTCATTATTGGGCACTTCAACATTGGGTAAAGGTATTCTGGTGCTAAACATAAGCATGAATATCACCGTTGGGTAGAGCTGCAAAAGCAAACGCCCGGACGAAAAGCCAATCTTGATTATCGATTTCGTTGTAACAATGAATATCAATGTTTCGATCAGAAAGACGACGAGAATGGCTATTAAAGCGCGAGAAACGGCTGTGGCTTCAAGTGTTGTAAGTTTGCGTCTGTAAAAGAAATAGTACAGAGCGAGTAAGGGAACTGGCGAGATGAGCCATGCGCCAAAATTGACGACCTGAGAGCACATCAGAAAGGTAATTGTAGCTACTTGCTGAATGCTAAAAAGTTGGCGCAGCATTTGCTCAATGGTCGTGTCATAGGTCAGCCAATTGCTGCCTCCCACAATCGATCTCAGGACGAAAAGCGCTGAAACTACCGGTAAAGCACCGATCAATATCGGAACTAGCTCCGTTTTCAACCACTCGAATAAAGATCTAAGCCTTTTGGTTGAGGCCAGTAAATGGCTGATTACTCGAGTGACAAGGAAGGCAGCGGATATGTATAATCCCTCGTTTTTAGTCCAGATCATGCAACCAAAAAGTACTCCGGTGATAAAGATGATTCTTGATTTCAGGCAGCTTCTGGAATCGATAAAGAACAAGAGCAATGCGGTTCCAGTTACATAAAAGGACATTGGCACATCGACAAATTGATCGCCGCTCACATCCCAAAAATAAGGTGTTGTAAACAATATGATCAGTGCTATTGCGGCATTATTACGGGGACGATAACTGCTCAATCCGAAATATAAAAGGGCAGCCGTGCCGCAGCTGAAAAAGATTGCCAGTGCACTCAATATTGCAGTGGGCTGAGAACCCAGTAATCGCCAGAGCCAGGCGATAAATGAAGGAACGAGGAGTGGATAATCGACATTGCTCCAGAACAAATCCGGTGAGAAGGCCAAGTGCCAATCAGTGCCGGCACGAGCCAGAAACCGGGCTCTTAAGTTGTGCACCATTAGAGCGTCGAAGTCGCCATTTGGGTGCACATAAAGATGAACCAGATAATTGAAAAAACAAAATGCCGCCGAGACAATCAAAGCGACAAGTATAGGCTTGGAGAGAGGCATTTTCAGCGCTTCCTTTTCGATCTCTTCCACTCCATTTGCGCTCTGAGGCACAAGGGCGTCCATGCGGGCAGCGATCGTAATTGCAAGCACGATTGCTCCAAGAACAGCCAAAATAATTTGATTGGAAGCTCCGGCGTACAATAAATCGAAATGAACGGCTGAGAATAAACCGATTGAAACTCCGCAGGCTACTACCCCACTCACGATTCGCCAATATGGTGAGTCTACGAAAGATTTTTTGATCCAACTAAATGTGG
>CAJCIF010000007.1 GCA_903970355.1 Actinomycetota bacterium | reverse complement strand
TTCCGATCTGGTCTGGTTAGACGAGTCCTCCCAGTTTTCAAAGGCTTTGATCACAGTCCTGACGAACGATTGATCGCTAAACGGAGTTACATACACCGGCACTGGCATATATTGGAAACGCATAATTCGATGCTGCCCGGTGTTATAGATGATGTCGAAATAATCACCTGTATCTTCGGATTCGCGTCCGGGAGCAGGGAAACGCGTGAAGCTCGGAGGTCCTTCATTGGCAAATGGTGCAAAAGAAATAAGTCGAGCGAAGTCCTGGTCTCCTTTTAACGGTTTCACATTCGCCGCATTCATGGGGTTGTATGTTGGATAACTTGGACCGCCACTATTCATCGGTCTGGCGATATGCATTGCACTGGTGTTATTCGGCGGTCCGCCGTAATACATTGGACCGCCATTATTCATAGGGGCACCGCTAGCCACCGGACCCCCGTTATTCATTGGGGGGCCGCTTCTCATCGGAGCGCCGTTATTCATCGGTCCACCACCATTCATCTGCGCGCCTTGTGGTGGAGAATACGCCGGCAATTTTGCAGCGGCAACCTTTACGAGAGCCATTCGCTGTAGTAGGGTTCCCTCCCGTGGAGCGCCGAACACTACATTTTCTAGATTGGTAAGCCTTTCGGCCGCACTTCCGTTTCCTTCAAGATTGATGCCTAATCGGGCCTCTGCTTCAGACAGATCGTCCTGTAAGGAATGGACGGGTGGCGCATCATCAGCTCTAACGCCTGGTCCAAACCAAAACACGGCCAAAAACATCGCAATTGCTATTGCAATAGAAAGGTTCCAAATTTTTGGTATCGGCAAATTCCGAAAACCGGACATTATCTTTCGTTGGGTGCTAGTTTCAGTTCTTCGACTACTACGTCGATAAAATCTACCAACTTAAATCTTACTGCCTCATATACACGAAGCAATTCTTTAGACCAACAATAAAATTCTGCACCTGTACCTTCGTCGAAACTCATGCTGAATAAACTTGTCAACGGCTCGTCCATATCTTCAAGTTGTGTTTCGATCTGCTGTATTCCAATGTTGCAGAAGATACTTTTTTCAACCAAATGGGCATCCGTTACGGTTACAAACTTGCCGCGGTTGTCTAACCTGCCCCATGTACCAATCAGAAATCGATAATCAGGTACTTCCATAACAACGCGATCTCTTCTGGGTGGACTGAAGAGTATTGAAAAACTCGGAGTTTTGGGCTTTTCGTAAAAAGCGTCCAGATCATCTCGGCTGTAACCAAGCAACTCTCGGTTAAGCCAGGTCAACCTTTCGCCAGGTAGTTTTTGTCTCAAAAATCTCAACAACAAAAGCAAAGCATCCGAGACTTTTATCTCGCGTCTACGCAGTTGTATTCGTAGCTTCTCTAGTTGCTGATACAACATCGGCTGCTTTTCTTTGGAGCACTTACTACACTATAACCCATTGGACATATGCTTTCGCCCGAAAGGTCCCGTCAAAAACTTTTCTGTATCCAATTAAACAAAAGGCCGTAAGTGTGTTTAATAACCACTACTCAAGACAGTTGTGATAATTTAATGAACATGGATGACCAACTACGAAGCATGGCGGAATCCCGGTATAAACAAACCGAATTTTTGAAGACGCTTTTTGACCTGGCGCTAGAAGAAAACTGGTTTGAGCTTCAGCACGTCATTCAACACGATATGGCTAAAGCAGTCATTGCAGACTATTCTCTTTCTATAGGAAAGGGCTACTTCGATTCCAAAATTTTCTTTGACAACTGGGAAGACGTAATCGACGTTGGTTGGCGCGCCTTTTCAGAACACACCGGTATATCTATGGATAAGGTAAAGGCTCATTTGAGCCAAATGCGTGAGGCTATCTAGTCGAAGCGTCGACATAGCGCACTACTAACGCAATGCCGCCAGGGAACTTGCCTTCGTTATTGGTCTGCTCGTAAAGCTCGGAGCCTAGAGACCAAACACCAGGGTTATCAGCCGTAAACTGAACATCAACCCGATCACTCGGACCAATGTCGACGGTGTCTCGGCTGCCCTGAGACTGGATCGGTTCGCCATTGATGTTCACAATTTCCAGCTTATGCCCAGAGAGATGAATCGGTACCGCTCTTTGAGAAGCATTTATAAATCGCAGCCTAACCTTTTTTCCCTGGACCACTTCAATGGGTGGAATTGCTGGTGCCGACTGACCATTCACCAGATAGAAAATTCTTTTGTTGCCGGTAAAATTTGCGAACTTCGTTGGTGTAACAGCTGTCCATGTGCTTGCTGGGGCAGCTTCTGAGTCCGGCGCCGGAGCGTGTGCCGCATGCGCAGTTCCACTAGCGGAATTGCCAGGCACTATCGCGTCCAATTCGCCAAGAATCAGCACAAAATCTTCATCGGGCACTGAGTCTTTTGAATCAACTATAAGGGCGCCGTACATGCCTTGCACTTTCTCATCTGAATGAACGATCTGGGGGTGATACCAGTAAGTGCCGGCCGGCTGTGCCACGAATTGATAGGAATATGTGTCGTTAGGGCGAACGAGTCCGCCATCACGACGTGGCAGTCCATCAACAGATTGAGGTAAAACGAGTCCGTGAAAATGCAAACTTGTAGCTGTATGCATTTGATTGTGCACGACGACGCGCACAAGATCTCCTTCTTGTACTCGAATAACCGGACCGGGAATGTGGCCGTTATAGGTTAGGCAATTTACTTTCGTGCCTGGGAAAACTTCGATGCTTCCTTCTTTGCAGATCAGATGAAATTCTCTGGCGTTGTTTTTAGCATCTTTAGTGTTGATTTTATTGAGATCGCTAACTGCATGTTTAGTAATGCTCTTAATGTCATTCATCTCATTGCGCATGTCCTCAAGTTCATTCTTTTCTGCTGCTTGTTCCTGGCCAAGACTGCCGAATGTACCGAGATCGCACCAGCCTGGAGCAGCACAGGAAAGCTGCAAGCCAACTGCCAGCAATAAAGTTTGGAAAACTTTTGATGTTGGGATCATTTCACGATTACGAGCGATGAACTGGCATGCTGAGAGAGCTTGTGCGATACGCTCCCTAAGAAAAGATGCTCAACGGCGGATCGGCCCTGCGCACCAATGACGATGGTATCAACTTCTAATTGTTCTGCTGCTTTCATAATTTCGACAGCGATATCGCCTGTGCGAATGACCATTTCTTTTGGCATAATTCCGTACTCGCTGAGAACCTTCTCGCCTGAAGCAAGAATCGTTTCCCCTGCCATATTCAAGTTGTCTTCTACAGAAGCGATGAACTCAACTGGTGAAACAAATTTCCAGAGCCCAACAATCGAAACTACATTGAGGAGATAAACATCAATTTTTCGATCGACAGCTTTAAATTGCTCGACAAAATTTCTCATTGCTAAAAGTGATTGGTCTGAACCATCAAGAGCAACTAAAACTTTTTGGAAATCGGTCTTCTTCTTTTCCGGGCGCAAAAGGAGGATTGTGCCACTGCCATGCTTGACTACATGACTGGCAGTACTGCCGAGGGGTAGCTTTTCATTGCTTTCGACATGATGCGCGCCTATGGCT
>CAJCIF010000006.1 GCA_903970355.1 Actinomycetota bacterium | reverse complement strand
TGGTGGTGGCGGACGGCGCTAAAATGAAACTCCAAATTACACTCGTAGCAATCTTATTCTTCAGCTGTTTTGGGCCTGCCCTGGCAAGCGATCCGTATCAAGACGGGATGGATGCATTTAACGCCAAACGCTATCACGCCGCAGAAGAATCATTCCTGCAAGCGGCAGCCCACTCACCAAGCGATCCGAATATATTCATGCAACTTGGCAGAACTCGCGAAATGCTTTTGGACCGTGAGGGTGCAAAAGAGGCTTACGAAGGTGCCTTCAAAATAAACCCATTTGGGCCGGAAGGTAAAGCCGCAAAAACAGCTCTCCTTAATTTAAGCGCCACAATTGAAGGCAAAAAGCACGCACCCATGGATTCGGAAGAAGTGATGCGCCAGTCTGCCACTAGCATTCAAAGGGAAGCCAGGGAGTTAGGCAATCGCACCATAAACGAAGGTGAAGCCATGGCGAATGCTCGCTACAGACTTGGTCGCATTCGCAATCCCCGCAGAGTTTTGCGTTGGAACGCCGAAGTGTCTGATCCGTTTGGAATCGCACGACAATCAAGGATGATGGATGACGCCACGCAAGGAGCTTTGTATAGGACGTTTGGGCGCGTTCGAGCGACAACTGCTCAGCAATCGGCAAACAATCTAGTTGGTCTTCTCGCCGAACATGGCCACGCAACCAATCCTCATTTACGAGCACTCGGCACCAATCTATATGTGCGCAATTATGCCAGCCCTGACGATGATGAACTACCACCGCTAGATCCGGTAGTTGAAATGCGTGCTACTCAAATCAAGCTTTCAGATTTACCAGTAGAACTGCGGGCCAAAGCCGCTAAACTAACACCATAAACTTGGAGAAAGGTCATGGTCATCAAACTTCAAAGAATTGCCCTTTTCGCAACCTTCATGTTCAGCAGTTTTGCAGCATTATCAGTCAATGCTCAAACACCGAACCTTTGTTGCGAAACTCAACTGATGTCTGAGCGCATAGAGCAAGCAACGAGACTGAAAGGCATTGCAGACGACTACGTTCGATATGCGCAAAGCTTTCACGATTACACCGAAAAGCAAATACTTGAAGCACAGAAATTAGAAGGCGAGGCCAATGTTTTGCAGGGCGTCGCTCCAGTGATACCGACTTTGAAAATGAATCCAGCGCAATATCAATCAGCAGTCAAACAATATTCAGATGACCTTAGTGAATTTGTTGGTCATGCTGCTACTTATAACGGGCACATGCAACGCTTCGACAAAGAAATGGGTCAATGCCATGCCAACGAAGACAAGTATCTCGCCAGTTTAAAAGAGTACGAGTTGCACCTGGAAAAGTTTCACGTGCCGAACCTTCGCTTGCCTGATGTAGCCATTAAGGCTATGCCTGCAATCAAGCCGCCGCACATTTGCCACGCCCTTGTAATGAGCGAAGATCAGGCTAAGTCCATGAGCAGTCAATATTTCAATGACCAGCTCAAACTCCTGGCTGCTGAGCAAAGTCTTAACCGTGCCGAAGGTGAGTTGCAGACCTCGAGGGTGGGCGCAAACGTCGTAAATGCCAAGCTCAATACCGAGATTCTGCGTCAAAAGCGGGAACAAGAATTAGCAATGGAGTTCGGTAAGCTAAAAGAAGAATATGATCTGCTATTGGACGAGCGCAATCGGATCGCTACGATAAACAAACCAGCCCAGAGCAAATCGACAGGCGCGGTCATAACCAAGGTACAAGGAACAATCAAGAGTAAACCGTGAGCAATCGGCACCTGTTGGCAGTATTAACGATAATCCTCCTAAGCTATGGATCAGGTCGGGAGGTAAGGGCTCAATCGAATTCTGCTTCCACGGCATCTACTCCTTCCGGTGACACGCAACCCGATGTTTCTCCTGAAAATTTAAAACGCCTGGAGCACTTGGAGACCGTTTATTTCTTCAGGCAATACCCGCAAGAGCCGGTCACCGATCGTCTAGTGCGCTTGGAAAAGTTCGTTTTCGGACAGCAAGGCAAAGGCGAAGTAGACGCCCGACTGACCACATTAGAACAGGCGCTTGCTGAGAAGGATCCCAGTACAGGCAAATTACTTGCACCGGCTGTTGTGAAAACTATGGATCAAGGACAAACGGCTGCCAATCAAAATGCAAACCAAAATGCCAATCAAAATCAGGCACCGACTCAAAATGATAATGCACCAATTGCCATGATGGCACCTGTTGTAAATTCGACTGCGGCGCCACAAGCAAACCAAGGCGCCAACACGAACAAATTAATTTATCCCGATACATTCGCCAACCGTCAGCCTGCGGCACCACCTGAAGCACCGATCCAAACTTTGCATATCGGCGCGCAGCGTTTTCAGGTATTGGGTTCACCAGAGGCGATCATAAGGCAAGTTTCTTCTGCAATGAAAGTTGATCCCCGCCAGGGAGATTTTGCATTTCAGCGGGCCAAAGCCTATATACAGCTCAAGAAGTGGGAGAATGCCCTGAATGATTTGAACGATGCTATCAATGCGGTTCCTAGTAATTTCGAATACTACTTAGCCCGTGCCCTTGTTTACGAACGTATGGGCAACAAAGTATTAGCAGGACAAGATCTCAAATCGGCACGATTCTACAATCGAAATTTGCCACCATCAATTGACTTTGATGATGGATTGACCGCTGAAAAATAGCGGTTCATTTCGAAAGATGATCGACGGAAATTAGATACCACTTTCCTTTGTTCATAACCAGGTTTCGAGCCGCTTCGAGTTCGGAAAGTTGAAAACTGTTTTTGGTGGCAAGAATCCAGTGCGGCCCATTCGGTGATCTGGCGAAGGCTTTTATATCATCCATCGAATTGAGTTCTGAAATAGGACGGTCCAATGCAAACATAACGGAAGGCGTTCTGTTGAAAAGTGTTCCAAGATTCACATTCTTACTCTGAGCGTAAGCAACCAAATAGTTGATGTCGACCTGATTTGAAAGGAAGAAGAGAGAAAATCCTAATGGAACCAGACTGGCAGTTGCAACAAATAGACTGACAAGCTGGACGAGCAAAGCCAGCTTTAAAGATTTGCGGTGCACCAAATATAGTTGCACAATACCAGCGGTCATAATAACAATTCCTAGAAATACAAGTGGATTTTCGAAAACGGCAGCTGGATGATAGAAAAGCGGCAACAGACCTATAATTGCTGCAGCCAGCACTGTGCAAATCCCGAAAAAGCGCAAGAGAACTGTGCGCTTAGTTTTGATCTGAGTTTGCAAAAAGATTGCCGCAATAATGGCGAGCGCCGGCGACGCTGGCACAATATAAGTTGGCAGTTTCGTTGGTATCAAGTTGAATAAAACCAGCACTACAACAGACCAGGAAACTGCAAACCAAAGAAGCTCTTGCCGCCTCGTCCAGGCTTTGACGAGATAAGATTTGCAGAGCCAGGGAATGGCCGCTAAAAGCGCTAGAGACCAGGGGAAATATCCCCCGAGCATGACCGGTACATAGAACCAAAATGGCTCTCGGTGGTTGACGGCGCCTTCCAATCGGCCTACGTTTTGTTGCAAAAAGAATGCCGACGTAAAGGCACCATTAGTTTGCAAATGCACGAAAACATAATATGGCAAACTAACAAGTGCGACTAATAG
>CAJCIF010000005.1 GCA_903970355.1 Actinomycetota bacterium | reverse complement strand
CTCTGATTGGAAGCAGCCTGAATGCCACTTTTCCATATTGTTTCGAGGAATCCAACTATTACCCATATCCAAGTTATTACGGAAACGATCTTGTTTTCACTTATGAAATCAATCAGAACAATCTGAGATCTTTATACGGCTGGCAACCAGGGATCGGAGAACAAGGAAGTCCGCCCGGAAACGCACCTGGAACAGGCTCAATGCCGGATCCCGCTAATGCAAATGAATACACGGATTTGGTCGTAAACCTTGATGGAAACGTTCACTTTGGCAGTGCCACCGTAAACGGATACAGTTTCCCGTCGCTCGGAACACTTGTTGAAGCATCTCGTGGCAATCTGGAAAATCAATCCGCTTTCACAAGCAGTTTAGCGAGCATCTCGCTTCCTAAAACGGTACAGCCGAAAGCTGGTTATCAAAATACTTACTTTTCGCAAGCAGCATCCATGCTGCAGCCAATAGCAGATTCTCAAGCCGCCAATCAAGTATTTACTGATATTTTAAATACTGATACCGATTGCCACTTTGCCTTTGTCGCATTCGATAATTCAGTCAATGACACTGATACCTACACGGCAGACATCGATTTCCTTTACCCCTATGGCAGACCCAACCAAAACTATCCCGTTACTTTCATACCGTTAAATCCGGCTCTGGCTCAAACCAACTACAATGCTGTTCGAACTGCAATTGCCGGTACGAAAGCACTGGGCGGAACTGATTTAAGCCAGCCGATCAATTTAGCTGTTTCCGATCTACAAAAGAATGGCCGCCCTGGCAGTGTCAAAGCAATCATTCTCTTCACGGACGGGGAACCAACGGATCCGCAAGGACCAAACGGATGGGATCCAACATATGCTTACGCGAAAGCGCAGGCAAGAAAAGCAGCAGTAGCTGCTGGTGCCGCCGGCATGCCCGTTTACACAATTGGACTCGCTCAGACACCACAAATCGAACCAAGCGAAACCGACATTTTAAATGATACCAATCCCGATCCAACTGCCGGTGGTATCGCGGCAATTTCCGGGCACGGTGCCACATTCAATCTGGTAACGGACAGCAGCCAGCTCCAAGTTACTTTTGAAAAAATTGCACGGCGGTTGGTGGAAATTGTATCCAGCTCTGCAGGCGACTATTAATACAACTTACGTTCCTGGAGAATACAAACATGTACCCGGTAAAACATAGTCAAAAAGCCAATAGAAATGCGAGATCAAACAAGGGCTCGTTGCTGGTAGAACTCACAGCAGGATCGTTCTTTCTCTCCATTTTTGTGATCATCTCATTTCATGTTGGCCTTTTGATATTCGGCGCCTTTATGAACGATACTGCTTGCAGAGATGCAGCTCGTGGAGCGGCTCAGGGCAATTCGCAAGTGAAAGCGACAACACTTGCACAAGCGATTTTGCTTTCGCACAAACAAGGGCCCGGTTCATATCTTGGGTCGCCAGTTTTACAGACACCAATTGTTTATCAAGACTACAATGGCACTCCGCCTGATACTCAGACATCACCCTACATCCAACTCACAACCAAGACGCAAGTAACATTACCGATTCGCTTCTTCAGCTTCCTATCGCAAATGTTCACGTCCGACCAAAACCTTACCTTCACCGCAACCTACACTTTCCCAATCGTGCGGGTGAAGTAGCGATTATCTATAGGCAGCGTAGCGATTGATTTCCGATTCTATTCTGCGCAGATTATCGTTATTCTCCAGAAGTCTCTTTTCGATCGATTCCTTCAAGCCATCTCCCCTTCGGATGTCGGCAATGAGCTTGTCACGGTAGAACAATATTTCTTGCCGATTGGGAGGATTCTCACGTAATCGTGCATCGCCTTGTCTAATCAACTGATCCCATTCGTTGAGATGGGATATAAGGTCAGCACGTGTGTCTCTAAGCTCTTGCTCGTTTCTAAGCAACTTGTCTCGATAAGAGAATAATTCTCTTGGTACATCACAATTGTCGGCTTTCGCTGCCAAAACTCCTAACCAAAAGTTGAGTCCCAACAACAAAACTAACGACCAAAAGAATTTTCTTGTTTTGAACATGCAATGCGCTCCTCACCAACTCCAAGGTTGGTGATCTGTGTTTTTATATCCCCCGCCTTCACGATAGATGAAGTCGATTGATATGCCCACACGGGAAACACTAATGACGCGCAAATAAGTACCGGCCGCTTTTAAGCGTCATTGCCGCCAAGTTAAGCTAGTTCCCTATCCTATGGAAAATTGCCGCTGTTTCATCTGAAAATACGTTTTTCCATTCCGCTTTGGCATGCAGATTTTTAGCCAGGTTACTTTTGGCAGGAACCAGGATATCTGTGATGCCATAAGAGTTGAGGAGTTTTTCATAGCCAAATTCGCAAAAACGCATGATTTGATATTGGCGCACAAAAGTATTGCCATACATGTCATAGCGCGTGTCAATGAATACGGGGAGCGTGCCGCCTGTTTGCCAGATGATGATGTCTCCGTATTGGGCATCGTTAAAGAGACGAGTGGGATTGTGTTCTTTCAAGTATTGAATGGCGGCGGTCGGCACCTGCAGTACGCTGCTCGCCTGGGGCAAACTCGGTGGGGCTATGCGTGAGGTGACAATGTAAGCCCCGAACAAGGCAGCCAGTCCAAACCAGACAAATGTGCTCACAACGCCAGGCACGAATAAAGCTTCGAGCTTCTTATTTAAGCCGGAAACAAATGACCCTTCTTCGTTCTCTTCCATATGAGGACGAAGAGCAGCATGGAAAACATGCAACATAAATATGGATTCAAAGGCAAGCACAATAGCAGTGAAAGCAATCATCCGGCGAGCAGACAAACCGGCATAGATGCTAAAAAGAATGTTTACGGTGGAAAGCCAGATTCCATCTACCGGTGGCGTAGTTGATTGTTGAGAAAGGCGCAAGTGACGCCGCCAATTTCTCGAAAGAAGAGTAACAGCGTAAATAGAAAGAATGAGGAACGGGTAATAAGTTGGCTCCTGCAGCTCCCGCAGCCCAACCGGTTTTAACTCGCTTATATAGGCATTTATGGGAGAAAAATACAAACTGGGAAGATATTTCCAGAGATGAAATCCGAAGGGATTGAGCAGGGTGAATGCAGTTAAAACAATTGGTCCTGCAATTAAAAGCATTGTGCCGATCTGCTTTCCTCTGTAGAACAAATAAGAAATGCCGGTTGCAGTGGCAGCCATAATCCCCAGGGTAAATCCACTGTGCAAGTTCACCCAGGCGAGCATAGCGGGCTGAAGAAAGAAGAGCGGTCGCCGCACTTTCAGATTGCTTGTACTGGCGCTTTTCTCAGGTGAGGCGGTTATTTCAAATATTTTCCTTCGCCATTCAAGAAGCCAGTACATGAAAAGACTCAAGAGCACATACGAAAAAAGTTCCGGTCTTACCAGCACGTGAAAACAGACAGATAAAACAAGCAATATGGCAATGATTGATGCAGCAAAACGCACATTGGACAAATGTCGGCTGAAAATCAACGGCAGCCCAATAAAAGTCATTGTGGCTAACACCGCACAAACCATTAAAAGTCCGCTCAAGCCCAGATATTTTACGAGCGTGTAGTAAATGAGTTCCGTTCCCCATTGATACATAATGAAAGGGCGGTGTAACGAGGCGAATGTATAAGAGAACGGATCGCTTTGCGGCAAACTCGTATGCTCGAAGATGTAGCGGCCAAGCGCAATTAGCCAGCAACTGTCTGGATCATGGAACCCAGTTCCAGCTATTAAAGCGCCGAACAGAAAGGAGACTACAATCAGCGCAAGGGTCACCGCCAGTGATACCGCACTAATTAGAATGCGCCTACGCATCCCGTGTAATTTTTCCTCGCCTCGTTGTTATTCCCACTCTATTGTTGCAGGTGGCTTGGTCGTAATATCGTAGACAACCCGATTGATGCCGGGCACTTCATTGACAATGCGAGAAGAAATTTTCTCCAATAAGTCATAAGGAAGCCGCGCCCAATCGGCAGTCATGCCATCTTCGCTTGTCACTGCCCGAATACAAATTTGGTTTTGATAAGTGCGTTGATCGCCCATTACACCAACAGATTTTGTTGGCAACAGCACGCCAAATATTTGCCAGACCTGGCGGTAAAGGCCATGTGCCTTAATTTCCTCGCGGATGATCCAATCTGCTTCGCGCAGCACTTTCAAGCGTTCTTTTGTCACTTCGCCTAATACACGAATAGCTAATCCTGGACCGGGGAATGGATGGCGCACCCGTATGCCTTCCGGCACTCCAAGTTCCATGGCAACACGCCGCACTTCGTCCTTGAAAAGTTTGGCGAAAGGTTCAACCAATTTAAATTTCAGATCTTCCGGCAAGCCACCGACGTTGTGGTGAGATTTGATTTTCACAGCCACTCGTTCACCAGTTTTCGGATCGATTTGTGTGCCGGCTGATTCGATAACATCCGGATAGAGAGTGCCTTGAGCGAGATAGTCGAATGGTCCAAGCCGTTTTGACTCGGCTTCGAAAACGCGTATGAATTCTGTACCAATGATCTTGCGCTTCTCTTCAGGTTCAATCACGCCTTTTAGTTTGTCCACAAAACGATCGCGCGCTTTGACGAAATTGACTTTGATCTTGAAGTCCCTTTCAAAGGTTTCAACAAGCCATTCCGGCTCGTTTTTGCGCATGAATCCTTGATCTATAAACATGCAAGTGAGCTGATCGCCAATTGCTTTGTGCAAAAGGAAAGCGAGGGTGGAGCTGTCCACACCTCCTGAAAGGGCCAGTAAAACGCGTTTGTCGCCAACTCTTCCACGCACTTCGGCAATGGCTTCATCGACAAATTTATCCATTGTCCAGTTTTGGCGGCTCTTGCAAACGTTGAGAACGAAATTGCGATAGACCTGCTGACCACCATGAGTATGGTTTACTTCCGGATGGAACTGCACGGCATAGAGCCCTCGTTCTTCATCTGCTATGGCTGCAACCGGTGTAGCGGATGTCGAACCTATTAATTTGAAACCTTCAGGCAATTCAACAACGCTGTCGCCATGGCTCATCCAGGATTGAAAAGCCGGGTCCAGATCAACAAAAAGGTTGCCCTGATGGACAACCGTAAACAATGCTTTGCCGTACTCTCTCACTTTGGCGGGTTCTACTTTGCCACCGAGATCGCGCGCCATAAGGTGCATGCCATAGCAAACCCCCAGAACCGGGATTCCTAGCTTCCAGATATCCGGATCACATAACGGCGCACCTACATCGTAGACGCTATTAGGACCGCCTGAAAGTATGATTCCTTTAGGGTTTAGAGCCTTTATTTTTTCCAGCGATGTACTGCAGGGCAAGAGTTCCGAATACGTATCCAGTTCTCTTACACGTCTGGCTATTAGTTGCGAATACTGCGAACCGAAATCAAGAATCGCTATTGTGTCTACATCAGGCTTGGTGTGTTTTGCCTGAACCACGGGCGTCTGTGTGCTTTCCTTCATGTCTCTAGTTGTCTCTGATTGATAGTCATAACCGTTGTAGCGGCAATTGACATAACGAGGAGGGCTAAGAAAACTGGATTTATCTTAGCGCCTTTCAGCAGATAGTCATAGTGCAATGAAGCATAGAAAGGTATGAACAACGGTATCAAGCTCAAACAACCAAGATAAGCGAGGCTTCTAGCTTTTTGTATTTTTGCAAAGTTGAGTGCCAGAAAGAGAATGGCCGGGACCAACAACAAAAGGTCATAGTCGTAGCAGTAAAGCGTGAAAGTGATGCCCAGAGGCAAGAGCGCCGCAAGCGCATTTCTCAAGGGCTGTTCCGTTTTAAGAAAACGGCGAGCTATGAAATAAATAGCGGCAAGGGTAGCAATTAAGGCAACGATACTCACCACCTCGACGTAAGACCTGTGTTCGGGGAAAAGCCGCAGCAATTGTCCGCGCAAAGTGGGGCTGAGATTCGATTGCAAAATGGTGTCCATCCCAAGAGCATCGTTCATCAAAGCCCGGTAGTTATAAATGCCCTGCATACCCAACATTAGAAACGACAGGCCTGCCATAACTACAGAAAAGACAAAAGCAAAAAAGATGGTGCGATATTCTTTGAGCGCAAGCAAAATAACGAAGATTGTGAAAGCTTCCTGGGGCTTCACAAGCAAATAGCTAAGAGCAATTCCTGCCCACAATGGTTTTTTGCGCTCGATGAAAATTATTCCAAGCGTAAGAGAAAGAAGCAGGAAAGGTGCTAACTGATCTATATGTATTGCCTCATAGACAGGCGCTGACAGTAGTACAAAAGCTAAGAACCAGGCGGTATTGGTCAGGTTGTAGCGGCCAAGTTTAGTAAGCACAACGAGTGTGGAAAATAAAACCGCAACCAGAATCGACTTCCATAAAAAGGGAGCGAACTGAATCGGTAAAAAAGCAATCGGCACCAGCCACGATACCGCATGAGGAGGAATGAATAAACCAATAGCATGATGATTCTTGGCCAACTCAGGAAAGATGCTCTGTTCCAACTTGGCGATCGTGACAAAGTTGTATATCTCGGCACCGCGACCAGCCAATATGAGCTGTCCGGCTGCGTAGAACTCCGGCAGATCTGAGACTGCCCCGAAAAACTGCAACGATTCAAAGAAGACAAATCCCACGAAGGCGATGGCCAAA
>CAJCIF010000004.1 GCA_903970355.1 Actinomycetota bacterium | reverse complement strand
ATCAAAGAGCAGCGCCTCACATTCAACTTTTTGCATTAGTTCCCTTTGGCATTAACCGCCATATTTCACAGAGCAACCGTATGATTTAGTGCTTGCGGTTGCTACCGGTTTGCTAGATAAAGCTTCATCCAGAGCTTCTTTCACGTAGTTTGTGGAGGAAGGAATATCGGATGAGTCTGGTGTTGGTTTGCTGTCGATAGCACCGGCGTAGATCAACTCACCTTGCTTGTCTATTACGTACATATCGGGTGTTGTTTTGGCGCCGTAAGCCTTGCCGATTGTGCCATCTTCATCCAGCAATATCGCGGTTGGTGCGCCACCTTTTTGTTTGAACGCCGCGTTTTGTTCTTCAGCAGTGCCGTTGCCTGGTTTGCCTTTTGCAGATGAGCAAATGGAGAGCCAGACTACGCCTTTTGCGGTGTATTCCTTTTGCAGTTTTTGCATGTTGTTGGAATCGTAGTGCTTTTTCACGAATGGGCACTCAAAATTGAACCATTCCAAAACAACGTACTTTCCCTTAAAATCGCTCAGCTTGCGGGCTTTGCCTTTCGTGTCAGTAATAGAAAAATCTGGTGCTTTTTTACCAACGAGTGAAGCCTGGTCAACCGGGCTGGCGGCATAGGCATTTATCATCATTGGTTGAACAGACAGAGCGAAAGCCGCACAGATAGCCGCAACCGAAATAGCGTTGCCGGCTCGTTTCATAAGTAGATTCATTGGACAATCCTCATACACTGATTCCCTTTAGCTAATTTTAGCGAACGCACGCTCCTGAAAGGGTGAAATGGACACATCTTTTCAACCGGGGTGTGCGTATAGCGGTCCCGCAGTCTATAATCTTCAGTGACATTTGGTTACGAGGGGATATAGCTCAGTTGGTAGAGCGCACGGATCGCACCCGTGAGGCCAGGGGTTCGAATCCCCTTATCTCCAAATTTCATTCTGAGTGGCGACCTTTGCGTACTCCTGTTGGCAGTGGGCTTTGAATTCAATTAGCTGGAGCATGCGTTGAGTCAATCAGCACCCGTAATTGTGTTCTCCGGTGGACCAGACATTGAGCTGGCAGGGGCAAAAGAACCAGTTCCGGTTGGGCTTTGCCAAATTGCTGGTTTGGCATTTTTCGATCACCAACTGAAAAACCTCGCCCAGCAAGGGGTCAAGCGGGTTGTAATTTGCCTTGGAAAAGGCCAATCGGTAATTAAAGAGATCGTCAAAGACGGCAAACCATTCTACTTGGACGTTCAGTACTACCACGAAGGTAAAGAAGCGCTTGGCAGTGGGGGTATTGTTAGAAAGCTGCTTGAAACTCACCTTAAAGATGATGCTGTTTTTGGAATAGTGAATGGTGGGTTCTTTCTGAACGCCAAAATGCAGGACATTTTTGAGACTTTTCAAAAGAGCGATAAAGCTGGTCTGATGACGGTTTACAAAGGCGACCTCGCCGGTTGTGAACGCAACACTTCCGTAAAGGACAATCTCATATCAGCCTTTGAGATTGCCGAAAGCGATCAACAATTGGACTATACCGAATGTGGATTTCTCTTGTTCCGCCAGGAGGCTTGGAAGCAGTATCCGCTCGATACGCCTTTTGATATTTTTATGCCTTTGCAGCTATTGGCTGCGCAGGGAGAGTTGCTTGCCTACGAGGTAGAAAAACCTGCTTATAACATTTGCACCGTCGAAGGTGCCCATGCATTTGAACAATTCGTTTATGAGTACTGAATGGACGCTGTTATTTTTTCGGCAACGCCCCTTCTACACCTTTAACAAACCAATCCATTTCAGAAAGAGATTTTTCGCTTGCGATTTGACCATTTGTTAATCGCATAACCCCCTCCCTGTCTTCAATTGGCCCCTGAAATATTATCTTCTTTCCGGATTGCACTTTTGCATTTTCGGCCAGTGCTTGTTCTTTTACATCCTTTGGCACAATCTTACCGAAAGAAGCGAGTGCTACTGCACCGTCTTTAATACCATACCAGCGCGCGCCAGGCCGCCATGTTCCATTTTCAACTGACTTCGTTATTTCTAGATAGGGCTTGTCCCAATTCCAGCAAGAGCCTGTCGTCCAATATTCCGGTATTTCACGTTGCATATCCGCATAAGTTCCGAATACCATGACATGAGAGCGCTGAGCTGTTTTGAGAACAGTTAACGGGTTATCGAGCGCCGATCCTAAAACATCTATGCCGTGTTCAATCAACGAATGAGCAGATTCAGCTTCTACTGCCGGATCTGACCACGAGTTTGTCCAAACAACATGCACTTTCACATTGGGATTGACAGATCGTGCACCGAGGGTGAAGGCATTGATATTTTGCAGTAAATTCGGAACGGGATGTCCGGCAATGAATCCCAATTTGTTTGTTTTTGTCATTCGTCCAGCCACCATTCCAACAGCATAAAGTGGCTCATATTGGTAAACAGCGAAGGTGCCCATATTCTTCATATGCGTAGGACGCCATGCTTGCATAATAATTGCATCGGGACGGTGTGACGCCACCTTTTCTCCTGATTCTAAATAGCCATAAGCAGTACAAAATATCAATTTGTTGCCCTGTGCCACCATTCGCTCCATCACTCTTGCCGCGTCGGCATTTTCCGGAATGTTTTCTGCAAGCGTTGTTTTCGTTCCGGGAAGGTGAGATTCCAGTGCCAAGCGCCCGAGATTGTGACTATAGTTGTAGCCACAATCTGATACAGGTCCAACGGTGAGAAAGCCAACTTTAATTGATGGATTTGCAACGGGATTGGCCGCTTCTGATGCCAGCAGAGCTGACAAAATCAACATACTAAAAGCAATTACTACGCGCATAACGGTCTCTGCTTGAGAATGTGATTGTATCAACAAAATGCAATTGAAAACGGTTATCTTTAATTGACAGTTAAAGGCCAAAGGAGTACATCTTGAGTCGAGAGTCAGTGCTTACAAAGACTGGAGAAAAACGATATGGCGAGCTGTACAACTCACGCAGAACACACCCATAAACACGGGCCAGATTGTGGACATAAAACAGTGAAGC
>CAJCIF010000003.1 GCA_903970355.1 Actinomycetota bacterium | reverse complement strand
CGCAATCCTAGCACGCACCGCCGATAGAACGCGAATTGTGACTCACCCAAATCGGCCAGAGTTTCCGGCATGACTCCTTTAGGCGTTTCGGGTGAATGCTGAAGTCCTACATTTGAAGCTTGCTGCCTGAGGGGCTTACGTACTTCGTAGCGTTGAATCCGTGCCGTTTCGCTTAACAACACATCCGGTTTTCTGGTTACTACCGCGTTGTCGATCGCTCTAGCCTCCTTTTCGTTGTGCGCGAATGCAATCCAGAAATGAGCCGTAGCCGTGTCACCGTTTGCGAGATTCATCTCCAGGCCGCCAACACAATCAACCGAGCCTTGCTCGACATCGGACTCTGATAAGACACCATCTTCGGCATCTTTCCAGGTTCCTTCCTTGCCTTGAAAGGCTTTCGTTCCACAAGCGTGTTGAAGCAAGCCTGCCGAATCGCCGGACCACCCATTGAGCAAGAACCAGAACCGATCTTTGTAAATGCTCAACGAATTATTTAGAGGATCCCAACACACCGTATTACCATCGGCGTTTTCACTGATGTAAGGATCCACATGTTGAAACAGACGCACGCAGCACGGCTCATGCCACTGGCTCCGCACTTGCATCTGCCTGATGTAAACATCCTGCCGATAGTGAACGCAGTCCAAAAGCACTATCTCCAACTTCAGAAAGTCGCTCTTGAGCGTTGTTCTCGCCACCAGGCTGTCTTCCACGTAACTAATTTCGCGTTGCCAACGTGGGTCGTCCAGCCACAGGAATCGCTTCTCTGATCCGCATGAAACTGAGACGCCAAGCCGCCATTGATGACCAAGAGTATGATCATCTTGACCAACATGAGGGAAGGTCATTTCTTTGATCGTCGCTTTCTCCAGACCGATGAACACCCGACCGTTTGAAAGAATTTGTTCTGACATAAATCACCTCGTAAAATTTTTCATTGTTGCTTGAATAGAAATCTCGGATAGGTGCGGGTTTAATCACGCACAAATCCACGAACCGACACAGATCCCGGTTCAGCTGGTGAAACCAAAGTACTTACTAATGCAAGAAAAAATCGAATGCGATGTCTGACGCGGGTTACCCTAATGCGAAACTGAAAATGATGATCAAACTATTGCTTTTAAGGCTGAGCCAAAGATAGTCCCATGACAATTTCTCGGGGACCGGAATGTCAAACAGCATGGCGTCAATGGATTCTTTTGAGCCTAGCCTCTAGATCGTTATATTCGGCAGCGTTGGTAGCGGCCCGTGTCAATATCTGTAAAAGTGGACCGTCGCAGCTTTTCGCGCTACGAGTGGGAAGGCCACGCATTGTCGTAGCTACTGATTGAACTTAAGATAACGGCGGATTCACAACCGTAATGGTGAAAAATTGGCTCCTGTTAATCACAGCTCGGAAGTTGCAGTTGGACAAACTGATGCAACTGCATTAGCGACCACTCGGCCGCTGACTGCCGATCAATGGTTGAGCAATGTAGCGAACGGTTCTACCGTAGGACCGCCCAAAAGAGAATTTGTGCAAGTAGATGGTTCATCCAACGATCCCATCCCACCCTTAGCCATGCAACGCCAGCTCATTATCGATAAGCAAATAGATGCAGGTATTTGTGATCCTAAGGTTGGTGGTGCAATTATTGGAGCACTTGGAGTTGGAGGAGTATACAGTTACCAGCATGTATTCAACAAGCCTGTCACCAGTGTGAGGACTCCCTTAGGCTCGCTTGTCATGGCCGAGACTGGCTCATACATAATGGACAAAGCCTTTTTCCACGATGACATTCAAAATACCGCTTCATTCGACGATGTCGCCATTACCCCTCTGATTTCTTTGGCCGTAAAGGGCGGTATGTTTAAAAGGGCGGCGATCGCCCTTGGTGTCCATCTTGCTTTCAAACTTTACGATCATTGGACCCAGCCTCACCTTATTACGGATCCTCATGAAGAGGCTCTCACCAACGTACCAACCAGCCAAACAAACAAATTCAAGAATCCGGCAGACCTCATCACCGGCAAGCAAGAGCCTCCCCTTCTAGCGGTACCGTTACCGAAAGGTGTCCTTCCTTATGCAACATTTGGTGCACAAGAACGAGCAATTCAGGATGACAATGCCATGCGGCAGTTTTACAACATGCCGCGCGGGGCCTTTCCACAAGCCGGTGATCATCCACTCGCTCTTCCGCCCGGAGTGATAGCAGGAGACAAATCCGTTGCTCCTCCGAACTCTCAATCTGCCCAGCATATTCCACAAGGTAATGATGCCGCCTCACTTTTGAACGAGTACGGAATCAAACTGAAATAAGAATCAGTTTTGAACTATTAGGCAGTTAAGTAAGCATCATATTCATAGTCGTCGCATTCGAACTCTTTCATCAGTTCGTCGACCAGACCACGCCGTAATGTCGAATTTAAATCGGAACAGTAATAAACTGCAGTCGAAAGCTTGTCGGAATTATGAGGAACTGATTTTTTCTGGTGTTCCAAATATTCTTGAACAGAATCACTTTCGTCTATTGCTACTAACTCAAATTCATCATCACTATTTGTAAGCAGCGCCACAATGCCCGGCTCCGGTCTGAGCTCGTGCGTTGCGCTAAAAGGGCCTTCAAATTCCCAGCTCCCAATTAAAACGCTCATCGTCACTCCTTTCCCATTTTGAAGGAACTCATCAACGTCCGAATCCGTTTTTTGTTCGGCGTCTTTCCAAGAAAACTTTATTGCCCCGTCCGCTAGTATCTCGAATACCTGTTTAAACAAGCGATTGGACTTTTCTCTGTTGAACTCGAACTCTGCCTGATTGTCTATATCAATAGCCTTCAGTGCATACATGATCGGCTCCCTAAAAATCGGCTCCGCGCACTCATAAATTGTTCTTTGTGAGTTCGCCAAACCAGCGAATTTTTCTCTTCACACATGGTCCCAATTTGCCGACTAAGGTAAGGTAAAGAACGTTCCTGGGCTAAAACGCCCTGTCCATGCGGCTTTTCTTGCTCAGAAACGTCTCATAAAAGCGCTATCTACTGTGAGCCACGTGAGGGACGGCGCTTGAATACAGATCTCAATCAGAGCAGCGTCCCAGATTAGAAATCTCACCACTAATAACCATCTTGGAAGCTGGCGAGCGGACAGGTTGCCATCATATGCGGTGCGAGATCACAACTTTCCATGTGTTAGCGCAAGTTGAGCAACGAGCGCGAGCTTAACAACACGTAATAGCTTCTCAGGCGGCACTGGGCCGGCACTAATTGTTACCGAACGTTGCCGCCCGACAACTGCTTGACTTGCGGCGTCTCCTCACAGCACTGTAACAGCACACATTTCCATTTTCCTTTCACGGATCTTCCTCTCACCGGTATTTAGCAGCAATTTCGAGTTCTTCCCTCCAACCAGCAATGGCTCGGGTTGATCTCACTTCTGCTTTGTCGGCGATTGATTTTCGTGTGCGGAGGAGTGTGTGCGCCGTGTCTAAACTTGCTCACCCATAGCGGGATTGAGCGTCAACTGGAGGTACAAGATCATGACCATGAACTATGCTGTCATTTCCGTCCCCGCTCCCCAGCAGCCCCGGATCGCCAACCCACTGCTCGGCATCTTCAACGACCTTGAACTCGCCTCGAAATTCGTCGATCGGAAGGGCAGACTGCTCTACACCGGCTTTGCGAAACGCGAGGAAATCAACGATCTGACCGTCGGCGTCCATCCCGACCATCCGATCCTTTCCGTCAACATGCGCATCGACAACAGCGGCTGGGAAGCCCGCTTCTTGATTGTGCCGCTCGCCGTCCAGTCTGAACTGGCCGCGGAAGTCGAATTGGCCGAGGCCTCGTGAAGGCACAAACCAATTGCAACCACACAATGCGGTGGGGTTCGAAAGTTATTCGGACGCCGCATTGTGTGGTGCAGCGCGTTTCACAAGTTTTGTAGGAATAATGGCATGGCAAGTGAAGTGGAGTTACTGACCGAGTGGGCTAGTGGTGTTCCGTACACTGCCCACCGGGCTGTGTACATCGCAAGCGCGATGTGGATTGAAGCTTTTCGGGCAGACCGAGGCAATCACTATGCTGGAACTGAGGCCCTGCGCAATTTAAAGCGTTTAGGCATTCGGGAAGACAGATTGGTGAAGCTTTTCAACATCTGCAAATGCAAATGGATCTATTTTCATGCGCTCTTGCGAGCCGAATCCCTGGGATTATTGACCGCCGCTGAACTTATTAGTGCAATCGATGAAGATCGACCGCTCGATTTAAACCAACTCCTTGCCCAAGTAAAAAACCAATTGCCGGAGTTTGGCTTAGAAACTTACGAACTCCGCTACGATTAAGCTTCGGCTCACCTACCAGATAACGAAGAGAGGCGCCACTCCCCCTGGTGCCTTTCTTCGATCTTCTTTTTTCGTATGTTATACTATCTCTTTTAGTATTTTGACGAAAAAGGTTCAGCCAATGCTATCTTTGAATAAATGAATGCCAGGGAGGCAGAAAAGTGGGAACAACAGTCGACTCTAAGATCGCTGCAACCGAAACAAATGCGCCGAGTACGTCTTTAACCATGACGGAAATACTAGATGCACAAAGCAAAGCGTTCCTGGCTAACTCTTATCCTAGTGCTGCGGAACGCCTGCGCAATCTCGATAAACTCGCTCAAGCTCTGATCGCTAAAAAGGACCAGTTTGTAAAGTCTCTGAATGATGATTTTGGCTGTCGCAATCGCCAGGAAACACTGCTTA
Organism: Actinomycetota bacterium; assembly: GCA_903970355.1. GTDB lineage: Bacteria > Cyanobacteriota > Vampirovibrionia > Obscuribacterales > Obscuribacteraceae > CAJCIF01. The sequence continues at coordinate 5,675 of CAJCIF010000003.1, read as the reverse complement.
CCGATATTTTTATGGTGACCGCCGCAATCAAACATGCAAAGCGCGAACTAAAAGGCTGGATGAAACCGCGCAAAAGGGATGTACCGATTGTGCTTGGCACTGGTCGCGCCTACGTGTTACCGCAGCCAGTTGGAGTAGTAGGCATCGTTTCGCCTTGGAATTTTCCCCTCAATTTGTCCCTGTGTCCTTTGACGGCAGCTCTTGCAGCCGGCAACCGCGCCATGATTAAGCCTTCAGAGTTCACCCCGGCAACAAGCGAACTGCTCAAGCAAATGATTGCGGAAATATTTGCCACAGATCATGTTGCTGTCATAACCGGGGATGCCAGTATCGGTAAATCGTTTGTGCACCTTCCTTTCGATCATTTGCTCTTTACCGGCTCAACTGAAGTCGGCAAGTATGTCATGAAAGCAGCCGCTGACAATCTCACTCCCGTCACTCTGGAACTAGGCGGAAAGTCACCGGCCATAGTGGCACCGGATGCGGATGTTAACGAAGCTGCTATCGATATCGCTTTTGGGAAAGTGCTTAACGCCGGACAAATTTGCATCGCGCCGGACTATGCTCTTGTGCCCAGAGCAAAAATGACCCCGTTCTTAAATGCTCTCAAAAAAGCCGTAGATGGCTACATTCCTGCTGAATCCATCGCCAAGGATGGTTATACGTCGGTTGTGAACGAGCGTCATCACAAAAGGCTATCAGCCTATATAGATGAAGCACGCCAGAAGAACGTGCAAATAATCCCTCTTGCTGCGGAGATTACCGCCGAAGGCGGAAACAAGTTATCTCCGGTGGCGATCGTTGATCCACCCGAAGATCTTGCCATTATGAAAGAAGAAATCTTCGGCCCTATCCTGTTAGTAAAGCCCTACGATGAGCTGGATGAGGCCATAAAATACATAAACGCTCGTCCGCGCCCTTTAGCTCTTTATCTCTTCGCCAAGAGCAAAAGTTTGATTGAATCGATTTTGAAGCGCACTATATCTGGTGGCGTATCAGTCAATGACGTAATCATGCACAACGTCGTTGAAGACTTGCCCTTCGGAGGTGTCGGTGCAAGCGGCATCGGCCACTACCACGGACGGGAAGGGTTCGATACCTTTAGCAAGCTGCGTCCGGTGTTCGAACGAACCGGTCCACGGACAGACAGATTTCTTCGGCACCCCTTCAAACAGTTGCACGAATTTTTGCTCGGAATATTGATCAACTACTAGTGATAACCAGTTAGGGTTTGGTTTTATCAGCGCCCTTCGCTTTCACTTCGTGATGTGCCTGGCAGTTCTTGCTGCATACGTGATGCCCATCGACTTCTTCAATTGCTTTGTTTCTGGCAGCAGTTTCTTCAGCCCATTGTTCTACGGAAAAAACAGCCTTTACACCTTCGGCTTCGCTTTTCGGTTTGCCATCGGGATGCAGATAGTCGATTTCTTTCTTTTGGCGTTTTTGATTTGTCATTTGAATACCTTGCTGAACGGTTCTGATGAAGGACGCATTTTTGCATTACTGGGTTTCCATATTTACTATGTTATTTAGTATATAATGACAAAAAAAACCCCGGAAGACCGCTCGATTACTCTTGTTTGGAGAATAACCGAGCGGCCCACCTTATCAGACCCATAACGGTCTTTCATCAGGCTGATAACCACCAACTGAATCGAGAAGGTTGTGATACGGGGTGAGCCTTCCCTCTGCTACTTCTGGGGCGATGCCGAGCAGTGTCAGACTTTCATTGGGCAACTCCGGGAAAAGCTCCAACGGCAACGACAAGAGCCAGTCTCGGATTTCATCCAGGAACATTGTTGCATCGCCGGCATTGAACTCCTGTTCTTCGATACGACGGGCGTATTCGGTAAGGCAGGCTTCAATATCTTCGAGCAACATGTGGCGGGCCTGATGCAAGGTGGCACGTGCTTGATACACATGACTAGCTTGCGTTATAACCGCAAAGACCGAGCCTGAGGCAGCGCGTAGAGCTTCAATTTCCTCCTCATAACCACTCGGCCACCATTGGGAAAGCAAGGTCGCCGGATGCAACGTAGAGCGAAGAGCGACGCGGTCACTCTCGCTATCCGTTACTACCGGGGCACCAGTGCTGAAAACGAGTTTGCAAACATTCGCGATGTTATGTGCGAGCTGTCGTAGCATACGCACCTCCTCAAGTAAGATTTTTCGTGCTCTTTTGGCCAGAGAGTCCGTTCGGTAGTTCGCCGATCTTTAAATCTATAAATTAAGAGAAGCTCAACTTCCGGGGGGCGAATTCTTTGGCAAAAAAGAAACGAAATGATAGTTCGAAACTACGCCTTCGCCCCGCCCAAGGCAAGCATATTCGAGCGATGAAACCGCTGCTCTCAAGCGAGTTCTGCAAATCCCTTATCGCGGCTGAAAGTGGTATGGCTATGAGCTTAAAATCTTGTTGCTAGCATCGCTCGCTTAAAGCTAACTACAAGTTGTTTTCTTGGAAAGTCGGCGCTCTCAATTTTGTTGGATAGAGTTTCTAATTAGCCATCATATTTGGTACCATTTCTGAGCTATTCATTTTTTGCAAACAGCCCTGTACAAATCGTGACGAGCGTTACATAAGAATGCTATTCTGGTCGGATTGGAACCTTTCACGTGCATATTTCATCAATGCCGTTCTTCAGCGCAAAATTAGTGCGGGCTGCAATCATCTGTCTAAGTTCGATTGTTTTTTCGGCTTGCGGCACAGAAACCAATAACACCATAGTCGGTAAGGTCTATGAAATTCCTGCGCATCAAACCCTCACCGGTTCGCGAGACTTCGAAACCTTGCAAAAGAGAAGCGATTCTAACGGTGCGGTGAAGGATCTGATCAAACTCGCCACTACTAAAGATGCCTATCGCTTGCTTCAATCTAACTGGGCAAGTAATACTCGTTTGAATACGAATAGTGATGGAAGTATTCGCAATGAGCCGCTTCGTTTTGCTGTTCTACACTGCCATCCTCTCAACGATATTGGTACACTTGGCCTGCAGATAAAAGTTTTAGATGATTCTCAAACTCAACAAACATGGTGGATTACACTTGCCGATCTACAGAAAATTGCCCGGGAAGTCCCAACTCAGCAACCTGCAAAACACGAATAGGAGATGAATATGCCAGCCAAACCTAGCACAACCTGGTTGATCGCTGCCTTTCTTCTTGGCACTCCAATAGCTTTTGCTGATGAAACAACATCCTCCACTCCGCCGACACTTGAAACTGCCGGTACTCCACCACCGGAACTCTTGCAAAAGAGGGAGGAACTGATGTCGAGAATAGATGGTCTCAAAGGAGCCGGCGTGGGTGTTGGACCCTATCTCAAGCAGATGGAAGAAGTTGACCAACTTATGCACACACCTGGCAACGAAGCGCAAGTATTAAAGCGATACGACTCCCTCTCCGGAGCAATAAACGATCAAGCTAGCCGAATGCAGTCTTTGAAAAATTTCCATCCAACGCCTGCCACCAATTCATCTCCCTCTCTCGGTGCTGGCGCTTCCGCTTCATCGACGGCGGCATTGGTAGATTCTGTGAAGAATAAGTTTGGAGGCAAGCTGCCTGGCGGTCTTAGCAACGACGACGTTATGAAGATGCTTGCAAACCCAAAAGCTCAACAAATGCTCGACAAATTGAAGTAAGTTATAACTCAAGTACTTGGTACTGTATTTGGTGCCAACCTTACGAGCTTTTCTCGCCAAAATCACCGCCCTCCTCAATCGAGATTTAACTTGTGTGTTGGTTTTGTTGGTGGTACGGTCATTTTGTCCTTGGGCATCTCTTTATCAGACGTACCGCTTACCAATCAAACCGGCAACCTAACTCAACTTTTAGCAAGCCTGGAGAATTTGACCTTGACCTCTGAATATCCTTCGGTAGCCGATGCACAAGCCGTGGTGCCGCCCAGCCTGATGGCAGCTGAGCCTGCTCTTCAAATGCCCACTTTTCTGAGCATCCGCACCGCCAAACAGAACCAGCATGTAATTGCAAAAAAGGGAATGCGAGTAATCGCTGAACGAAATTCGATGGTGGTTGCCGAGGAAGGTTCATTCGTGGTTGCACTGGAAGGCTCGAAGGTGGTTGCAACCATGGGCTCTGAAGTCTTAGTGCAAAAGGGTTCCAGGGTAATTAATCCTTACGGTACCCAAGCCACACCAACAAAAATCAAAGCTCTGGAAGAACCAGCCAAGCCAAAATATGCTCATCGAGTCTTTGTTCGAACTTCCACAACCCTGCCAATCGGCAGAAGATTTCCAGCGACTAAAAGTTTAGATGCAATCGAATCGTCTTCGTTGTTTGAGACTTCAGACGAGCAACAATTGGCGACATTAGCGAGCCTCGCCATGGCTTACCAATTTCCTGCGGACAAACTAGTGCCATTAATGTTCAGCCGTAATAACGTCGATACCCGGAAATTTGTCGGTAAGAGCATTTTCTCTAAATAAGCCGAATCCGGCTTGGTTAAGATTGGACGGATAACCGTTAGACTGCGGAGTGATTATGGAACACTATAGTTACCGAAAGGTAGTTTGGCGTCAGCCAAACCGTATATTGAACCTCCCGCCAAAACAACCAGCATGATTACAATCACAGGTACCGTCGGTTCCGTAAGGCACCGCCTGCTCTTATTAGTGGATGGCTTAACCACTGCCGATCGCGTGATGATCACAGAAGCTCTTAATGTGGCTGAAGCAGCCCATTCTGCTCAGCTCCGTAAACCAGGCCGCGAAGCAGACGTTCAACCATACATTTTGCATCCTATGAGAGTGGCTCTCATAATCATTGAAGAACTAGGTTTAAAAGATCCAGCCGCTCTGGCTACTGCCCTTCTTCACGATGTAATCGAAGAAAGCGGTGGCAAACTAACCATTCGCGACATCGAAATGAAATTCGGTCGCTTAATAGCGCTAATGGTTTCGATACTTACAAAACCACATCGAGATGACGCGATACCGCGCGACCAACAACTAACTATTTACTATGAACGCATTGCCGGAGCCGGTTTACCAACCAGAATTGTTAAATTGGCAGACCGGCTCGACAATATGCGTGACGCCATCGAATGCGGTGAACCCGATTTTCAGGCGAGCTATCTAAAAGAAACCAGAAGCATTTTCTTGCCCATCGCAGAAGCAACGGACGAGTATTTGCATGAAGAACTGGTCAACGCTTGTGAGCAGCTCGAATATGCGCTTACCGAAGGTGTCTTTGAGCAATTACCTTAGCTATTTAGCTTGGCGGTCGCTTTTTCAGTACCTTTTTTGGCTTCTTCCCAAGCTTGATGAAGCTCATCAAAAGCTTTATCCATACCGGCTTTGAACTCGGCATAGGCTTCACCACTATTGGCCTTTATTTGCTGGTACTTGGCTTGGGCTTCTTCGCGCTTGGCTTGAAGACACTCATACTTTTCGCCAGCTTTATCTTTGAGGCTATCAATTTTAGCGCCCAGTTCTTTCATCTTGTTTTCCATGGAATGCTCGTAAGCATGCCGGTCTGCAGGTACATTACTGCTGCAGCAGCTTTCATTCTCTGACATATAATGGCTCCTTATTCTTGCCCTGTGTAAAAAACTAGACGACAGTTGCCCCTCTCAGGTTTCGTTAGCCCGAAACCAAATCCTGGGAAGAATATGCACTGATGACTTTCGTCATGCGGTATTGTTTTTTCTTTGCCTTAC
>CAJCIF010000002.1 GCA_903970355.1 Actinomycetota bacterium | reverse complement strand
CACAATGGTGCGCGTTCACATTGAAAATGATGCTAACGCAGCGGCTTATGCTGAATGGAAAGTCGGTAATTTCGGTGAAGCACCATGTATGGTGTTTGTTACTCTTGGCACCGGTGTTGGTGGCGGTGTTATTTTGAATGGCGCCATTCACAGAGGCATGAATTTTGCTGCCGGTGAAGTAGGCCATTTTAGAATTACCATGGAGAACAAACGCATTTGCACTTGCGGGTTGTTTGATTGCTGGGAAGAGTATGGCTCTGGTCGCGGCATGGTTGCAACGGCCCGAGAAATGCTGCACGGCATCACAGAAGAACAGTGCGAACTGGTCGGGAAATTGGCCACTCTTTCAACTCGAGACATAGTTTCTGCTGCACAAGCGGAAGATATTATCGCCACTCGCGTAATGGAAAAGTGGCACGAACACCTCTGCGCCGGACTGGCAGTGATTGGTCCAATACTCAATCCAAACGCATTTGTGCTTGGCGGCGGATTGAGTGAATTCGTAAATTTGGAAACGCTCAACGAATTGTTCAGAGAAAGAACAATCAAAGATGTCTATACAGGCATCATCATTACTAAGTCACAGCTAGGCAAGTATGCCGGTTTGATTGGCGCTGCCAATCTCGTGCTAGGCGAAATTGCCCTTGAATCCAGTAAATAAAAGAAGCCCGTCCAAATCGCCTGGACGAGCCTCTTTTTGGTGCCGTTCGCTAGATCTCTAGTAGACGGAAATCATCATGTCGCCAAGGTAGCTGTTCAGCGCTTTTTTCAAATCACCCCTATACGAATATGTGGGTTGGCTGTCTACTTTTGGACTTTCTGTTGCTGCCGGTTTTGCTGTATCGCTAACCAGAGCTATTTTTGTATTTGGGGTTTGTGGGTTTGTTTGAGCCGTTTCTTCAGAAAAGGCTTTGCTGCTCGTCAAAACTAGGAGACTTATCGCTGCTGGAATGACGATTGGCAGCACTTTAGACAATTTAGAATTGAACATATCTGCGCACCTCTATTCGGATGTACAATCCGGTTGGAGGCCTCTCATAAAGAGGCTTTCGTCGAATCCGTACAAAATGTTTACACTGTCAACATCTCTACTGTAACTTAGAATGTGTGCAGTGTCAACATCCTCAAGAATTTCGTAATAATATGGCAACCAAGTCCGAAACTGCTTACCATCACGGCGATTTGAGACGCGCTCTCATTCAAGAAGCTCTGGCGATGATAGCTGAGTCCGGTGCAAGCGACCTATCATTGCGGGAATTAGCGCGCCGAGTCGGTGTCACTCAGACTGCTCCCTATAGGCATTTTGCAGACAGAGAAGCCCTCCTCGCGACCGTAGCCGAAGAAGGGTTCAGGAATCTTACCGAACAAAGCAAACTGGCAGCAGAAGGTTCCCAGACGAACCTGGAAGCCCTCGCCGCTATGGGTAGGGCTTATTTGCGCTTTGCCAAAGAGAATCCATCTCACTACAGGGTAATGTTCGGACCAGAAATTGTTGGCAACGAACGCCTTCGCTATCCGGGCCTAGGGCAAGTTTGTGCAGAGCTGGATAACCTTTATCTAGGCGTTATCAAAAAAGGGCAGGAAAGCGGTGAAATCATTGAAGGCTCAACCGCTGAGCTGGCGGAATCTACCTGGGCAATTGCGCATGGCTTATCTTCCTTACTAATAGATGGTCATATCGGTGAAAATCCCAATCGTCCTTTTGGCGGTCAAAACACTCTTGCTTTTGCATTGAAGAAGTGGCAGCAAATCATTTCCAAAAATCCGATCAACACCTGAGCTAAAATATGTCTTTAATAAGGCATTTGAGCAATGATACGAATTCTCGTCACTGGAGTGTTGCCAACAAAGGCACAACACCGTCTTGAAGAAGCCGGGTTGAAGGTTGTCGTGCGTGGTGCCGATGATCTGGTCGAAGAATCAAATTTCATTCAAGCCATTAAATACGTCAACATTTATGTAAGTGGTGGCAATGAAAAAACAACGAAAGCTGTTTTGGAATCGGCCAATGATCTCAAGTTGATAAGTTTTCTTGGCGTTGAATGCGAGTCTTATATAGATGTTTCGACAGCTTCAAAACGCGGCATCAAGGTTTGCAACACCCCTGGAGCAAATGCTGTATCGGTAGCTGAGTTCACGATTGCGCTTATGCTTGGTGCGCAGCGGCATATTCCACAAACGGTAGCGTCGTATATAAACGAAGACAGATCCGATTGCGCTCCTTATCCAACCACGCATATCATTCATGGAAAAACAATTGGACTGGTCGGTTTTGGCCGAATCGCACAGCACGTTGCTAAGATTTGCCACAACGGCTTCGGTGCGCAAATTCAGTATTGGACACATTCAGGGGCGAAAGATACAGCAAAGAAATTCGATGCCAAATACGTTGAATTGCCTCAATTGCTGGAAACCTCCGACATCATTAGCATTCACGTTCCCGGTGCATCTAACCTTGTGCTTGATAACACGTTATTGCAGCACTTAAAGCCAGGCGCCTTACTGGTAAATACTTGTCCGTCCCGAATAATTGATCCAAAAGCATTACTAAAGTCACTAGACAAAGATAAAGACCTCAAAGTGGCGTTCGATAATTTCTATTCGAAAGAAGAAGAAAAAAATGATCCTGACATCACGAAATTACGATCTTTCATTCCGGCGAGATTGCAGGTAACACCTCATGTGGCCTGGCGTACGTTCGAGGCGGATGATGCAACTCACGCTATGGCTTTTGACTCGATCACCGATTTTTTAGAAGGTCGTGCTCCACGTCATGCTGTCAATTAGTGCAATTTCCTTCTCGCATTTTTAGACCCACACATTCTGCACAAAGGTGAGTTAGATTATTCAGTGTAGAAGTCCCGACTAGCTCCCGCCCCTCATAAGGAACTTACCGAATGAAACTTAGCAATATAGCCCTTTCTGCTCTAGCACTCAGCGTACTATTCGTAGGCAATGCTCCGTCCTATGCAGGCCAATTCGCGAAAAACCATCCTCGCCGCGCCGAAGTGCTCGGACGAGATCGAAATCTCAACCGTCGCGCCAATGCTGACAAAGGCCATCTTGGTGGACACTACAACCAAATCAAAAGAGAAGACAGTTCGATTCGCAATCAGGAACAACGCGACGCCAGAATCAATGGTGGCTACATCACGAAGGGCCAACAACACCAATTGAATAAAGAAGAGAATAAAGTAAATAGACAAATTGAAAGAGATCACAACTAATCATTTTGATTTCGTTTGAATCTCATAAGTGAGAGTCTCTTCTGAATTAGCTCCAACTTTAATTGCAAATTCAAAAGTAGTGCTGTTCTTCTTAACGTAAGGGTGACTGGATGAGTTAATCTTCCAGTCACCATTTGCATGTTCCACTATTGTGATTGTTTCTTCTTTGTCCTTGTGATTGCGAAGATCAATTTCGTAATTGGCTTTTCGAACCTGCTTTGATACTTGTTGAAAAGCAGCTTGCTTTCTCTCTACGACAATATCCGACGCATTGCCGATGTGAAGCCGAACCGTTTCATTTTTTGGCGTGTGCCGGAGCTGATCCGAACCGATGAATTGTAATTGTCCTTCTCGATCGCGCTTGTATACACTTACTTTCCCCTGCGGCAAAGGAATGCCGAGATGAGACTGCTCATCATTTTTGAATTCGAGACTTACCTCTACCGATTGCAGTTGGCCACCATCCGGCGTCGTTTGAATAACGATAGGATGATAAGAATCCACAATCAACTTCTTTTGAATTGGCGTTTTTTCGGCGGAAAACAAATTGATCTGCTTAGTCTCTTTATCATCCAGATTGGTGATCTTGGGCAATGAGTAGAGATGATACTCTTCGATTGCCTCTTGTTGGGGAGCAGGCATTGGCATTGCTGCTGCAAGCGGTTGCATAGCCATTCGGGCGAAACGAGGCATTGGAGCTATATCTCGGGAAACACTGCGCACTTCGCCTGCTATTAATTCAATCTTTGCCTGTTTAAAACCGGTACCAGTTTGATTGTCGATCGATACCCAGCTATCTAGGTCCAGGTTCTTATCAAGATCGTCAACGGTAGCAATGTAATCAGCGGACCAACTGAGGGCATTTGCAATATAGGTGATTTCGCAATTTTCCTTTCCTGAAAAATCGGAATTCAGATTCCAGACAATCGATGGAACAATGACCATATCTGGAGGCAGAGAGCCAATTTGCAACTGACCTTTAGGACCAAGTATGTATTGATCTCCGCTCTTAATAACACAATTTTCCGCCTGTGCATCCTGCGCGAATACTAAAGTGCCATTGATTTCGGGAGTTTGACCATTAGCAAGAAACTGTTTCACTGTAATGGGTTTTCCGATCCATTTCGCAAGGATCTCGCCTGGCGCCAGGACATCATTTTTGAAGTTCTGTTCTTCTATTTGAATTCGATCGCGATTTTTCTGTGGGTGAAAAACGATGGAAGAGGGATCGAGTGTTTTTGCCACTCCTTCGACAACTACTTTGTTCGTTCCTTTTTCGAGATCCAGTTCACGAACCTCTCGCACCACAGCCATCGATTGGTACACAGTAATCGAAACATTTTTTGGCTCGCTCGCCTTTTTCAATTGCGCCTGTACCGGTGCACAAAGAAAACCCAATGACAAAATTGCTGCACAGATACTGGGTTTAGAATTTCGGTCAAACAACCTAGAACTGTAAGACCTGACGCAGTTTTTTTGCAAGTTCAACATCAAGTTCATGACCACCTTTTATGCTGAAGAAACGTATTTTTAACGATAACGGATTGACACCAACGAGGGCCAGATCTCCCAACAAATCCAATAACTTATGGTGCACAGGTTCATCATCAAAATGTAACGGCATCGAGAATCCCTCTTCCGTAAGGCTCACAACGTCGTTTTGAAGACCAAGCATTTCGTGCTCTTTCAGTGATCCAAACGTGCGTGCTCTGCCGATTTCGGCAATGTTTTGACCTAATTGCCAGGTTGCCCAGCGCTTTCCAATACGCGGGTGATCCCAATCCATCATGTAGCTGATCGAAAATCGATCGGCGGGTACGGCAAGTATTTCTCGATCGCCTTTAGCTACAAAGAAAGCTTCCGGCAATTCATATTGAGGGGTAATTTCTACTTTTGGAATACCGGCAAGCGCAAATTGATCTATCCAGATTTTGGCGCTGCCATCTCCAATTGGCATTTCCGGTCCTTCCACTCTAACAAGAAGATCGGTTGCACCCCACAAACTGGCGGCAGCAAGGAAGTGTTCGACAATGCACAAACGCGCTTGCCCTTCCCCAAGGACGACATTGCGTAAGGTATTAACCACATAATCGGCGTGCGCTGGAATGCGAACGAACGGATCTTCACCTGTATTTGCACCGGTTTTTGATGGAATTTCAAAAGTAATGCCACTACCAGGGGCCGCCTGGAAAACGCTCACTTTTACAGGACTCTTAGAAGTCAGACCCCGAGAGGCGTGTTCAAATAGAGGACTGCCCAAACTTTTGGTGTGCACTAAACTATGAACCGTTTCCATTCGCACGTACTTCACTAGGTTTCTTGTCGCCCAATTGTTTCTCCAATTCGGCTATTTGTCTTTTCATTCTGCGTACATCGTCGTAAATGTCCGCCATTTTTGTTCTTGTCGCCACGTATTTCATGTATTCGCGCACGGGAATGGCCGGCAAGCCGACTTGCACATCTTCAGCAGGCACGTCTTTCATAACGCCGGCTTTGCCTTCCAGAATGGCATCCCGTCCGATTGTTATGTGATCTTTGACACCGACCTGTCCAGCCAGAATAGCTCTATCTTCAATAACGCACGAACCGGCAATGCCAACTTGCGAAACCAAAAGGACTTCTTTACCGACACGACAATTATGAGCAACCATGACCTGGTTGTCGATTTTCGTGCCTTTGCCGATTATCGTTGCACCAATAGTAGCTCTGTCAACGGTAGAATTGGCGCCAATTTCAACGTCATCTTCAATAATGACAGTGCCAATCTGGGGAATCTTGAGATGCGGATTTGATTCAACGGAAAGCTCCGTCTCACCCTGCATTCGTCTTTCGATGTTGGAGAGGCGTTCTGTCACATAGCCAAAGCCATCAGAACCTAATCCGGCCCCTTGTTGCAATATGACTCGATTACCCACTTTTACATAATCGGCAATCATGCAGCAGGGATGAAAGAGGCAATCCTCGCCAATCACGACTTCGCCACCAATTACGGTGCTAGACATTATTCTTGTGCGAGCGCCAATTTTAGTTTTTGGACCAATCACAACTAATGGACCAATGGCAACATTCTCACCCAATTCCGCCGTTGGGTCTACAACAGCGCTTGGATGCACGCCAAGGGCTGGATAATACCGCTTTGGTTCAAGAGCGGTGAGAATCTTTTGGATAGCCAGATTTGGTCTTTTAACAGTAATACGAGGCTTTGTTGAAACGGCGCCTTCCGGAACAACGAGAGCTTTCGCGTTAAATGAATCGAGATCTTTTTGATACTTCTTTTCGAACGCCAGAGCGATATCGTCAGCAGTGGCATCCTTCGGTGACGGAGACATGCCCGAAACAGCAAGGTCTCCCGGTCCTTCCACTTTTCCGCCGATCATG
>CAJCIF010000001.1 GCA_903970355.1 Actinomycetota bacterium | reverse complement strand
ATTTTTGATAATTCTCTTGTTTCATTCATGACTCCGCTAGTGGTTCGCATCATTTCACGATTGCTTCCGACATTTCGCAATCGCTTCTAACAAAGGCTGCGCTGTTCAGCGTTCCGAACATTGTGCTACTGTCGAGTTTGTTCCAACTTTTGAATGACACTACGTTGTGAATCGAACCGTTATTCCCACTTGGTTTCTGCGTATTTGCTTTCAAGTGGTGACATCACTATACGCAGTCGGTTAGACTTCACCCGACTTCTCATATCTTCGTCCCTAAATAACTTCCAAACAAGGATTTTGCGATGACTACTAATGCTCGCGCCAAGATTCTATTGGCTTTTTTCAGCTTTATTGCTCTCACCTTCAGTACACTTCCTTCCGCTTGGGCTGCTGATAGCAACCTTAAGGGCATTCGAGGATCATTTTTCGATTTTGTTGATGATCCGTGGAAACACGTTGGTAAGGAAGAAGAATCAGCTCGATTCTATTCCGATGGTTTGCTTGTTTTAGACAATGGTATCGTCAAAGATTTTGGTGCCTACGGTGATTTATCGGGTAAGTATCCTGGTCTTGCTGTTACAAAAATATCCGGCCGATTGATACTGCCTGGATTTATTAGTGGGCACATTCACGTGCCGCAAACACGTGTGCTTGGTGCATACGGACAACAACTCCTGCCCTGGTTGCAAGATTGGATTTTCCCGGAAGAACAAAAATATCAAGATCCAGCGTACGCAAAAAAAGGAACGAAGCTGTTCTTTGATGATTTGCTTGCTGGTGGCACAACTACTTGTTTGGCCTTCGTTGCACCTTTCAAATCTGCAACAGAGGAATTTTTCGATGAAGCAACTCGACGCAACATGCGCGTTATCGGCGGCTTGGCTGGTATCGACAGACATGCTCCGCCTGAGTTCATGACACCGCCGGATCGCTTCTACAGAGAAACCAAAGAACTGATCGAGAAATATCACAACAAAGGCAGGAATCTCTATGCGATCACACCACGCTTCGCATATGGTGCCTCACCTGAGTTGCTCGAAGCTTGCGGAAAACTGAGAAGGGAATATCCGGATACTTGGGTTAACACCCACGTTTCGGAAAACCCGACTGAAACGAAAACGGCTGCACGCGAAGCAGGTTGCGCGGATTACCTGGGCGTTTACGAAAAGTACGGCTTGGTTGGACCGCGTTTTGTGGGTGGACATGGTGTGTGGTTGTCGGATGATGAATTCGAACGCTTGCATAACAAAGGCGCTGCCATCGCTTTTTGTCCATGTTCCAATTTGTTCTTGGGTAGTGGACTATTCCGCCTCGGTCGGGCAACCGATCCGAAGTGCCGCGTCCTCCTCACTTTTGGAGATGACATGGGAGGCGGTAATCGCTTCTCTCTCATTCATGTCTTGGATGAAGCCTACAAAGTCGGGATGTGCAACAACACAATGCTCGATGGCAGTGTTGATCCACGCTGCCAAAATCCTGCCGAAGCAGAACGCAATAAGTTGAATGCTTACAGAGCGTTCTGGTCTATCACCTTGGGTGGTGCAGTCGGTCTCTATGCCGATAAATGGATAGGCAATTTCAACAAAGGCAAAGAAGCTGATTTCGTTGTCTTGGATTGGAATGGTGGACCGCCGGCAACTCGTTGGCACCAATCGCTAATTTGCGATGACAACGGACCAAAAAACATGAAAGAAGCGGAGAATCTCCTCTTCGGAATCATGGCTGTTGGCGACGATCGCGCCGTCGATGAAACCTGGATTATGGGTAAACGCGCCTATAAACGGGCTGTCGAAACGGCAGCAAACGTCGCACCAACTGGTCCAGACGTTCAGTAAAAACAACCAGGAGTTTGCACATGAACAATTCAACCGTCACAAGACGCCGTTTTCTTGCAAACGGATTGGCTTTAACAAGCACAATTCTTGTGGCTGGAACAGCTGTTCATGGCAAAGAATTCCTGGCTTCGAAGGCGGCTGGGTCAAGCGTCGATTTTTCTGCCCTGCGTAAGGACATAAAAGGAACGGTTGTCACAGCCGCTGATCCGGAGTTCAAAAAATTTGCTTATGACACATTGTGGAATCGCCTTCGGCCATCTAACAGATTGCCTCAAGTTATTGTCCGCGTAGCAAACGATCAAGACGCAATTACCGCTGTCAAATTTGCCAAAGCGAATGGATTAAAAGTGGTTGTAAGAGGTGGTGGCCACAACTGGTGCGCCCCGTCGTTGCGCAAGGGCGGCATGATGGTTGATCTCACCAATCTCACTAAAGTTCTATCTATAGATACAGAAAAACGCATTGCTGTAACAGAACCAATCGTCAGCAATCGCGAGATCATGAAAGCGCTTAATGCAAAAGGCTTTTCTTATCCAACTGGTCACTGCCCACCTGTTAAAATGAGTGGTTATCTTCTCAGTGGTGGCATGGCCTGGAACCAGGGCATTTGGGGTCCAGGTGTCGGAAGTGTTGAAGCCATTGAACTGGTAACCCCCGATGGCGAACTTATAAAAGCAACACGACAAGAACACGAAGATTACTTTTGGGCAGCCCGGGGAGCTGGTTGTGGATTTTTCGGAATAGCGCTGCGCTACCACCTCAAATTGTATCCAACCCCAAAAAATATTGCGGGGAACGTCTATTACTTCCCGCTCGATCAAGTCGGCCCTCTAGGCGGGTGGCTTTCCTCCCTTGCTCCTAAACTCTCTCCCAAAATCGAGTTGAGTCTCTTTGTCGTCACAGCACCGGCGAATCTCGCCGAAAAATGCAAGAAGGATAACGGCAAAATAGCTATGGTAACGGCGACGGTATTTGCTGAGTCGGAAGAAGAAGTTCGTACCAAATTGAAACCATTTGACGACTGTCCTGTCATTGACAAATGTCTTGAGAAAAGTATTCACACACCACTAACCTTCGAACAACTCTTCGATTCATCTGGCGAATTGTGGCCGGGAGACATGCGCAATCAGGTGGATGCAATTTTCTCAATGGCCAATCTCAAAGACATGATGGAAGCTACCAAAGAGCACTGCCTCAAGATGAGCCCACAATCTGTATTCATGTTTGCAATTTTCACGGGGCCGGATGTACCGGTAAAACCACCGGCTGATGCGGCATTCTCTATGACTGGAAAACTCTACGGCGGTCCCTGGACCATGTGGAAGGACGTCAAAGACGATGCCGCAAATATCAAATGGCACCTCAAATGCGTAGAGCTTATGAAACCATACATTTCAGGTCACTACGTGTCGGAAACGGATACAGTGCAATTTCCAGATTATGCCAAGAACTCGTTTTCAACCAAAAACTGGGCGAAAATTGCAGAGCTTCGAAAGAAGTATGATCCACATGGTGTCTTCTTTGCATATTTTGACGGACTAAATTAACAGCTACTATATTTGGTGCCTAATGAAACGAAAAATCAAAAGAGCATTAATACTGGCAATGATGCCTATGATTTTTCCGTCGGCTGTGTTTGCAGGGACAGATCACAACCAATTCTTAGACATCAAAATGACACCGCCTCTGGAAGCGAAAGTTGATACCACAATCAGGCCAGATGCACTCGATGCTGCAAACACGCTCAAGCTCACACCTTATATAGCACGCCTCCAGGCAAGTAAAGCAGAATTGGCTAACGGCACTGTCAGCCGTGGCGATCTAAATGCAAGAACGCTTTGCCTCTGGAGAATTGCAGAAGCATTAATGGAAGTGCGAAAACTGACGGCTCAAATAGACAGAGATCTCGCCTCTTCGTATGTTGCACTTGACTCTTTGTCAGGCAAAAAGAACGCCGTCGAAAACTTTATAAATACAATGAACTTTGTGCAGGGCGGCACCCTCGGTATCGTCAAACAATCTCTTTTTCTGCATCGTCAGTTTCAAGCTTCTCAATATCCACTCATAACATCTTTCAGCATCGGTACAGGGTTAGCGGCGCTCAACCTTGTTTTACCGTCCATCTGGGTGCGCAGAATAAACCCTCCACCAAACACACTTGCTCATTTCCTGATAAAGAACTACGAGCCTCCCGATCGCAAACAAAGCTATTTGTGGTCTTACTTAGATGCGCCCATTCCAAACTCACCTTGGCCGACAATGCCTCGCCGCGAAGTACTTGTCCATCACTGGGAAGACTTTGAAGGATTGAACCAGAAACAGGAGACCGTGCTCAAAAAACTGTCCGCGTTGCCGGAAAGCAGCGAGAATTTGGATGAAAGCATAGCGATTGTGAATCAAAGACTTTCCCTTCTGCATGATCTGAGAACGCACGTCGAGGAATTTGATGGTGCCCTCTATGAGCTGCATAAAGCGATAGCAGCTAACTGAGCCTCGAAAACTAGGAGATTCCATGTTCGGTAAACAGACTAAATTTCTAAAATCACTGCTTGCCACCATGGCGATACTAGCGGGGCAACTGGCAATTCAACCGGCTTTTGCAGATATCGCTATCGAAAGTGACACTGACAGCGCTGCTACCCTACCGGCCCGTCAGGTTCGTCCCTCTGATGTAATTCAGGAAAAATTCCGCAACCCTCGCATTGCCCTTGCCAATCCGTCCCTTGAAGTAGGCGGATTGACGCCATCGGCAAGAGAAGTTGCAGCGCTTTTAGGCATACTGCCGCAAGTCGAAGCGATGATTGCAGCGCATCAGGCTAATCCGAATCGATCCACTTTAGAAATTAGCGATGCCGAATTAGCACAGAAAGTTTATTTGCTCGAGAAAATTATGGGCGGCGCCCTTGAAGTACGT